>JALZHR010000352.1 GCA_030860665.1 Acidobacteriota bacterium | reverse complement strand
GGACGGACATTTATCGCAATCGCCAGCTCGTTGCCGAAAAAATCACCGAAGCCCGCGAGCAGCTCCCCGAAGGAGTCTCGCCCTTTCTGGCGCCGATTTCCTCGATTATGGGCGAGATTATGCTCCTTTCGGTCACGAGCCGTGACGGGAAAACCAATCCGCTGGACGTGCGCACTTTAGCCGACTGGACGATTCGACCGCGCCTTTTGACCATCGCCGGAGTCTCGCAGGTCATTCCGATTGGCGGCGGCGTCAAGCAGTATCAGGCTCTGGTTTCGCCTGAAAAATTGGCGCAGTTCGGGATTACGATTGAAGACGTCACGACCGCGCTCGAAAAATCGAACGCCAACTCCACGGGCGGTTTCGTCGACGCGCAGTCGCAGGAATATCTAGTCAGAAACCTGGGGCGGTTTTACACGATTGACGAGTTGAAACAAACGGTCGTCGCCTACCGGAATAACACGCCGATCCGGCTCGGAGATGTCGCCAGCGTAGAGTTCGGCGCGCGGATTAAGCGCGGCGATGCCGGCTCGAACGGGATGCCCGCCGTGATTATGTCCGTGCAGAAACAGCCCGGCGCTTCGACGATAGAACTGACGGAAAAAGTCGACGCGGCGGTCAGGGAGCTGCAAACGACCCTGCCGCCCGACATCGAAATCAACACCAGGCTTTTCCGGCAGGCGAATTTTATCGAGTCTTCCATTTCAAACGTCATCGAAGCTCTGCGCGACGGCGCGATTCTGGTGGCGATTGTTTTATTTTTGTTTCTCCTGAACTTTCGCACGACCGCCATTACGCTGACGGCGATTCCGCTTTCTTTTGTCGTGACGTTCCTGATTTTTTACGCTTTCGGCATCACGATAAACACGATGACCCTGGGCGGTCTGGCGGTCGCCATCGGCGAGCTGGTGGACGACGCGATTGTGGACATCGAGAATATTTTCCGCCGGCTTCGGGAAAACAGCCTGCTTGAAAATCCGCGCCCGTCGCTGGAAGTGATTTATCACGCATCGCTGGAAATCCGCTCGTCAATCGTCTATGCGACGATTATCGTCGCGCTCGTCTTTCTGCCGCTTTTTATGCTGTCGGGCGTCGAAGGCAGACTCCTGGCGCCGCTCGGGCTGGCTTATATCACCTCTCTGGTCGCGTCGCTTTTTATCAGTTTGACGATCACGCCCGTTCTGGCTTCCTACCTGATACCGCAGCTTTTTCAGAGAAACCGGACGCGAAAATCGCTCTTGTCCGGCTGGTTTGAAAATCTGAAGGCGAAATTCTCGAAAAATGAAGACCGGGAAACAGCAGACGAGCCGGAAGCTGTAAAAGATTCTTCGATGGCGGAAGAGGAAGAAGACAGCTTCGTCGTGCGCTGGTTAAAGCGGCGCGACGAGCGGCTTCTGCACTGGACGCTGCGCCACCCGTATAAAGTGATAGCCGGAGCCGCCGTTTTATTCTTTTTGACGATGGCGACGCTGCCGTTTGTCGGAACTTCTTTTTTGCCGGATTTTAACGAAGGAACGCTGACTATAAACGTTCTCGCGCAGCCCGGCACGTCGCTGTCGGAATCGAACCGCATCGGGGCGGTCGCCGAAAAACTTATTCTGGAAGTGCCGGAAGTCGTCTCGACCGGGCGGCGCACGGGGCGCGCCGAACTAGACGAGCACGCCGAGGGCGTTCACTACACGGAAATCGACGTCGACCTCAAGGAATCTGAGCGAGCGCGAGAGGAAATTCTGGCTGACATCCGCGAACACCTGGCGGTCATTCCCGGCGTTTCCGTCAACGTCGGGCAGCCGATTTCGCACCGATTGGACCATTTGCAGTCGGGCGTCCGCGCTCAAATCGCCGTCAAGCTTTTCGGCGACGATCTGGGCGTTCTGCGCTCAAAGGCGGAAGAAATCCGCAACACGATGCAGACCGTGGAAGGGGCGACCGATGTGCAGATTGAAAAGCAGGTTTTGATACCGCAGGTTCGCTTTAACGTCGACCGCACCCGCGCGGCGCAATACGGCTTGCAGCCCGGCGAGATTACCGAAACGCTGGAAACTGCTTTGAACGGTCGCAAAGTGAGTGAAGCAATTGAAGGAGCGCGCCGCTATGACGTCGTCGTGCGCTTTGAAGACGCTTCCCGGAACAATCTCGATGCTCTCAGAGGCGCGACCATTGACACGCCGCAGGGGACGCAGATTCCGGTTTCGGCGGTGGCGAATATCGAAAATCTGCCGGGACCGAACCAGATTTTAAGAGAGAACACGCAGCGCCGAATCGTCATTTCGGCAAATACGAGCGGGCGCGACCTGGGTTCGGTCGTTCAGGATATGGAGCAGCGCATCGCGGCGCAGGTTACACTGCCGCAAGGCTATTTTATCGAATACGGCGGTCAGTTTCAGGCGTCGCAGGGAGCGACCCGAACGCTCTCGCTGCTTTCGCTTTTCTCGCTCGTCGCCATTTTCTTTCTTTTAATCAAGGCTCTCGGCGACTGGCGCGCGGCGCTTCAGGTCATGGTCAATATTCCGCTCGCTTTAATCGGCGCCGTCATTGCGCTGCTGATTACGGGCGGCGTTTTCTCGATTGCAACGCTCGTCGGTTTTATCTCGCTCGTCGGCATCACCTCGCGCAACGGTATTATGATGATTTCGCATTATCTGCACTTAATGCGCGAGGAAGGCGAAGATTTTACCGAGCATATGATTATTCGCGGCTCTCTCGAAAGACTGGTCCCGGTAATGATGACCGCCCTGACCGCCGGGCTGTCGCTGATTCCGTTCGTGCTCGCGGCGGACGCGCCCGGTAAGGAGATTCTGCACCCGCTGGCGGTCGTCGTTCTCGGCGGAATTCTGACTTCGACGCTGCTTGACCAGCTCGTGACGCCGGCAGTGTTCTATAAATTCGGGCGTCCGATTGCCGAAAGAGTAATCAATGAGCGGAGGGAGGCTGAAAAACGTCCCGATATCGACTTGAAAGCCGCGCCGGCGGTCGAGCCGGACGCGCCGCCGTTTTCGGAAAAATTGGCGTGAAGATTTCGAGCAATTCTGTAGCTTAAAAAATAAAAAAGAAAAAAAACTGTGAATAAAAACAGGATTACGAAAATTAACGAAATTTTGACGCGATTATGAAACCCGGCTTCTCGCTCGTACGCGATTGTCTTCGGTTTGAACTGGGTTTGGGAGATGTTGCAGATGTTCGCTTACGAGACTAAAAAGAAAAGCCTTCGCCGAGCGCCGCCGGGCTGTCGCTGAGCATACCGTTCCGCGCGCGACACGCAGGGCACTGATAATAACTGAGGTTAGGCGCTAAATCCGGCACAATCAAGGGGCGAGAACTTAAATAGGATTATCGTAAAAATAATTGCAGATTGGCGGAAACTAAAGTAAATTAAATCTTTTATAAAGACTGACTATTGACCATTTTTCGGGACGATACTAAATTTTTCACAAAAGACCGACTTGTAAGGTTTACAAATCAACCCGCGAAGTCAAATGACACCATCGGCAAATATCAAAACCGAAACCAACGCAGAGCTTTTCGCCAAACAACCCGCCGTGGTTCATGCCGCTGCCGAAAGTTTAAGAACGGAAGCAACGGCGTGTTGTTTATGTGAAACCGATGACGCCGAAATAATCGGCGCGGGAAAGGATTTCGAGTACAAAACCAGCGCGGACGTTTTTTTGGCGAGACGCTGCCGCTCGTGCGGCTTGGTGTATCTCAATCCGCGTCCCGCTGCCGAAGAATTCGCGCGTATCTATCCGCCCGATTATCACGCCTTCGAGTTTTCCGAAAAACAGTTCGGTTTCGTCTTCAAAGTCCGGCGTCGGCTTGAAGCCGGACGGTTATTGAGCTGGTGCAAAAATCTCCCGGAAAACGCCCGCCTCGTCGATGTCGGTTGCGGCGACGGATTTCACCTTGAGCTGTTGCGAGATTTCGGAGAGAAAAGCTGGAATCTGGAAGGCGTCGATGCAGACCCGCGCGCCGCTTCCGTCGCGGAAAAGAAAGGCTTAAAAGTTCACAACGGCTTGCTGGAGAATCTGGATTTGCCGCCTGACGCTTACGATTTGGCTTTTCTGATTCAAACCGTCGAGCACGTCGCTAATCCCGTCGAGCTTTTGCGCGAGGTGCGCAAAATTTTGCGCCCGGGCGGTCGCCTTGTGATTGTGACCGACAACACCGATTCCCTGGATTTCAAATTGTTTAAGAGACGATATTGGGGCGGCTATCATTTTCCGCGCCACTGGAATTTGTTCAATCAATCGACGATGCGCCGCCTGGCGGAAAAGACCGGAATGGAAGTCGAAAGCCTGACGACGCAGGTCAGCCCGGTCAATTGGGTTTATTCGATTCGCAATCTTCTCGCCGACCGGCAAGCCCCGTCCTGGCTGGTCGAACAATTTAGTCTTAAATCAACTGTTTCCCTCGGCATTTTTACGCTGTTTGACACGCTGAACAATCTGCTGGAGCGCGGCGCGTTAATCAACGCGATTTTCAGGCGTCCCGCTTAACTTGAAAAATTATGATTACAAACACGAACAAACCCGTTGTCATTCTCGGAGCCGGACTTGCCGGTCTGACTGCCGCGCGCTTTTTGCAAAGTAAAAACGTGCCGGTCGTTCTCTACGAAGCCGGAAACAAAATCGCCGGACTCGCGCAGAGCTTTCACGACGAAGACGGATTTACCTACGATTTCGGAGCGCATTTCGTGACCAATCGTTTAGCCGGAAAAATAGGCGTGGCGGACAAGTGCCGCACGGTTCGGCATTACGCCGAAACCGTCTGGCTGGGCGGCAAAAGTTACAGCCATCCGTTTGGTTTGATGCGTGTTCCGCGCATGACCGCAAGCGCCGTCGCGGAGAAACTTAAATCTTTAGCGGGCGCGGGCGGCGGCACTAATTGCGAATCGGCGGCTGAGTGGTTTCGCGCTCAATACGGAGCAGCTCTCGCCGAAGAAGTGGCGATTCCTTTGACCGAAGCGTGGTCAGGCGCCAGCGCGACGGATTTGTCGCCGGCGGTCGGCGACGGTATTTCGAGCGGTATCGGACGAACAATGTGGCTCAGGCTCGCTTCGCACGTCACGCGGCGCGCCGTAGCTTGCGGCTACAGCCGCGAACTGCCGGAAAAAGCGAGCGTCTATCACGTTTACCCGGAAGGCGGCATCGGAACTTTGTGCCAGAAACTGGCGGAAGGTTTGGACGGGGTCATTAAGCTGGAATCGCCGGTCGAGGCGATTTTGGTCGAAGACGGCAAAGCGGTCGGCGTGCGCGTAAACGGCAAGATTCAGGAAGCGGCGGCAGTCATCAGCACGGCGCCGGCTCATATTCTGGGCAAAATCGTCGAAGGCACTGACCGGCTGGCGCATCTGACGCGCTTTCGCTACCGCCCGATGATTTTCGTCAATTTGCGCCTCCGGGGACGCGGGCTTTTGCCCGACGTGGTGACGTGGACGCCGGAAAGCGAGTTTCCGTTTTTCCGCCTGACCGAAACGCCGCTTTCGATGCCGTGGCTCGCCCCCGAAGGAAAAACGATCATCACGGTCGACATCGGCAGCGAAAAGGGCGACCAGTTCTGGCAAATGGACGACGAAAAATTGGGCGAGCTTTGCGTGGAAAACTTAAAGTCCATTATTCCCGACGTCCGCGGGCGATATATGGGCTGCCGTGTTTTGAGAACTCCGATTGCTTACCCGGTTTTTCTGCGCGAATATGAAAGCGAACGTCGGAGATTTGCCGAAGGCACAGGCATCGAAAATCTGCACAGCGTCGGGCGGAACGGCGAATTTATGCACATTTTTATGGAAGACGTTCACCACCGGACCGAGAAAAAAATGCGCGAATTAGTAACTGCTTTAGAGCAAAAAGCAGAAAAAGGCGTGTCCGGCGCGTTGTTTAGAGAACAGCAAATCAGGCAAACCATCAAAGATTCGTCTCGTGCGGAAAACGGCATATCCGCCGCCGCGGCGGCGGTCGAAACGGCGCTGGCAGGCAAGGATTAACAATAGAGGTGAATCGGGAATGAGAGAAAACAGAGAAACGACAATGCTGGTGCAGGGCGGCTTGATATGGCTGCTGCTTGTCTTCGGGGTTTTAATTGCCTGGCTTTTTTTCGGGGTAGTTTTCTATTTTTTGCTGCCCGGAGAAATTTCATCAATCTACCGCCTTTGCGGGGCGACCGGGCTGGCAGCAGCTGTTGTTGCCGGTGCGTTTTTCTATTTTAGGAAGCGTTTTTAGAGGCGTCGCTCGGAAGTTTTTACACAATAATTATTAAAACCGAATCCGAACAGCCGGATTAATTCCGGTGAAACTGACAGGCGGTAGAAATAAAGC
>JALZHR010000059.1 GCA_030860665.1 Acidobacteriota bacterium | reverse complement strand
GTCTTCGACTTCGATGCCGGTTTCGAGGATTTCTTCTTTTCCATAAAATAAAGTTCAGCCGCCGCGCCGCCGGTCGTCGCCCGCAAACGAACGCGGGCAAAATAAATTCGCGGCGCGCGTGAGCGATAAAACCGCCGCGCAATATCCGTGTTCTCCGGCGCTGAATCACGCGCGCCGCCCGGCGGCTTAAATTTCTTTCCAATCCGCGCCGCGCCCGTTTCGCTTCGTTTCGTTCCGTTCCGTTTCGTTCCGGGCGGCGGCTCGCGCCAATTATTGCGTCTGGCTTTTCTTCGCCGTCCCGCCGCTGCTGCCGTTGTCTGGCTGACCGTTGCCCTCTGCCTGCTCGCGCAGGCTTTCGTTGCTCATCCGCTCGTGTTTCATCACGGCGCTGCGCACGACCTCGCCGCGCTGCTCGGCTTCAAACGCTTTTTTGTAATAAAGCGCGGCGAGATTCGCCTGGTTGCCGTTGCTGAAATGGTCGCCCAGATGATTGAGCAGCATCACGCTTTCCTCGATGCACCGGATGGCGTTCCAGAGACTCGCCTCGATGCTTTCGGTGACGGTCGTCAAAAGACTGTCGGACGAAAAGGCGTGCCCGGTGTGGCATCGAAAACGCGGGCGGTCTCCGTCGCGCAGCCGGAACAGAACGCCGTGACAATCGGGACAGGTGAAAGGCGTCAGCTCGCCGAACTTCATAACCGCTCCGGTCACGCGGTCTTCCGCCGCCGCCTTAATCTCGAATTCGGTTTGTTTGTCGTTTTCCTGCATAACTACAGCTTCTTTAAAAGGTTTCGCCGCCTGCTCCCGGCTCAGGCGAACGAGTAAATCAGCCATCTCGGCGACCGGCACGACGTGGTCGACCTCGACCTCGCGCATCGCGTTGCGCGGCATCGAAGGAATTTCCGCGTCCAGCGGGTCCTGCACGACCGCGACGCCGCCGTGACGCTTGACCGTCCACAGACCGGACGTGCCGTCGTCGAGCGCGCCCGAAAGAATGACGCCGATGACACTCGCGCCGTGCGAATAAGCGGCTGAGCGAAAAAGCGGGTCCACCGCCGGGCGAAAACGATTTTCCTTCGGTCCGCGCGTGACGCGCACGCGGCTGTCTTCAATCAACAGGTGATGGTCGGGCGGAGCGACGTAAATCCGGCTCGGCTCAATCGGCTCTCCGTCCTCGGCGTTTTTCGCCGGAAGCCGCCCGGCGCGTTCGAGAACCTGCGGCAGAATGCCCGTCACGTCCGGCGATATGTGCCAGACGATAAAGACGGAAGCCTGTAAATCCTGAGGCAAGCCCTTAACCAGAAGCTTGAGAGCCTCGAAGCCACCCGCCGACGCGCCGATAACGATGATGTTTCGTGTTCCCATTTTATAAATTTTAGCAACCTGTTTCACCCTATCCTAGCACATCTCCGCGCCCGAAACAGACATATTTATTACATTGCCGAGAAAGGGAAACGCCCCGAAAGGCGAAAGGATTCCGGATGAAAATCAAAGAAGGCTTTGCGCCGAGAGCATCAAAAAGGCGGAAGCCCGCGCGCAGATACTGGAAAACGGAAAACGGATAACGGAGAATGAAGGGAGCGTTTCCATTATCCGTTATCCGTTATCCGTTGTTTCCGCGACTTTCGCCTTTCTCGTTTATCCTTTATCCTTTGAAAAATGGATAAACGAGAGCTTCTGGAAAAAACGCTCGACAGCGAGCTTTTGCGCTTTCTCGGCATCGCCGCCGAATCGGTCGAGCCGGAAAAAGTCGTGCTTTCGATGCAGGTGACGCCGCGCGTGCATCAATATATCGGCATTATGAACGGCGGCGTGTCGCTGGTGCTGGCGGAAACCGCCGCGTCAATCGGCGCGGTGATGCGCAGCGATTTGACGCGCGTTGCGCCGGTCGGCATCGAGATAAACGCCAATCACCTGCGCGCGGTAAGCAAAGGAAAAGTGACGGTCGAAGCGACTTCGGTGTATCATGGAAAAACGATAAGCGTTTGGCAAATTGAAATTAAGGATGAACGACAGCGCCTGGTCTGCATTTCGCGCTGCACGATTGCGCTCAGAAAAGGCGGCGCAATCGACGTGATTGATAAAAAATGAATGTAGCTCAAAATTTACCCGGTTTTGAAAATCTTCCGCAGACGATTCCGCATTACATTCTCGAATCGCTGCGCCGCAACGACAAGCCCGACGCGTTGAGTCACAAGATTCAGGACGCGTGGCAGCGGCTTTCCGGCGCGGAAGTCATTGACAGAATCCGCCACCTGGCGCTCGGGCTGCGAGATTTGGGCATCGGCGCGGACGACCGCGTGGCGATTATCTCGGAAAACCGACCGGAATGGTCTATTACCGATTTGGCGATTCTCAGCTTAAAAGCCGTCAACGTGCCGATTTACACGACGCAAGCCGTTGACCAAATCCGCTATATTCTGGAAAACTCGGGCGCGCGCGTCCTTTTCGTCTCCGGCAAAAAGATTTTCAGCCACGCCCGCGCCGCGCTCGAAGGCGTCGAGCAACTGGAAAAGGTCGTCTTTTTCGACGAAGACGCCCTGCCGTCCGACGAAGACAAATATCTGACCTGTGCCGCGCTGGAAAAACGCGGCGCGGAGCTTCATAAAATCGACGAAAAAACCTTCGACCGGCTTTTGGACGAGCTGGACGCCGCAGACTTGGCGACGATTATTTACACCAGCGGCACGACCGGCGAGCCGAAAGGCGTGATGCTCACGCACGAAAATTTTACGTCGAACATCCTGACCGTTTCCAGAGGCTTGCCGATTCGCAACGACGACCGCTCGCTCTCCGTTCTGCCGCTCTCGCATATTTTCGAGCGGTGCGTTTTCTACGTGCTCTGCACGAACGGCGTGGCGATTCATTACTGCGCCTCGTTCGACCAGCTCGCCGGAATGCTGCCCGAAGTGCGCCCGACGGTGATGACCGCCGTGCCGCGCCTGTTCGAGCAGGTTTATCACAAGATTGTCAAAAAAGGAATGTCGGCGGGCGGCTGGAAAACCAAATTGTTTCAATGGGCTTTGCAGGTCGGGCAGGATTACTGGGCGGCGAAGGAAGAGCGAAAAAGCGTACCGGCGACACTGGCGGCGAAACACGCCCTCGCCAGCCGCCTGGTCTTCTCGAAATGGCGCGAAGGCGTCGGCGGCGCAATCCGCTTTTTCGTCTCCGGCGGCGCGCCCCTGTCGAAAAAGCTTTCGTATGCCTTCTGGGCGGCGGGCATCCCGATTTTGCAGGGCTACGGAATGACCGAAGCCTGCGTCGTCTCGGCAAATCGACCCGACGACAACAGAACCGGCTCAATCGGCAAGCCGTTCGAGGGCGTCGAGATAAAAATCGCCGAAGCGGACGGCGAGATTCTCGTGCGCGGCAAAAACGTGATGCAGGGCTATCACAACAAGCCGGAGGAAACCGCCAAAGCCCTCGACGCCGACGGCTGGTATCACACCGGCGACGTCGGCTACCGCGACGCGGACGGGCATTTCTACGTGACCGACCGGCTGAAGGATTTGTTTAAATTATCAAACGGGAAATACGTCGCGCCTTTGCAGGTCGAAAGCCTCCTGAAACAGTCGCCGCTCGTCTCGCAGGCGGTCGCCGTCGGCTCGGGCAGAAAACAGGTCGGCGCGCTGATTGTGCCCGATTGGGACACGCTCAAACAAACTCTGGAAGCCGAGGGAATTTCCGCAAAGGGAACGAAAGAGGAGCTTTGCGAAAACCCGCACGTCATCAAACGTGTGCAGAAGGACGCCGTCGAGTTTACGCGCGAGATGAACGAATACGAACGTGTCAAGCGTGTCTATCTTTTGCCGCGCGAATTTTCGATTGATAAAGGCGAAATGACGCCGACCCTGAAAATCAAGCGCGGCGTAATCGACGAAAAATACGAAGAAGCCATTGACGAAATCTGCGGTAGTTAGAGAAACAGGAAATCAGGAAAATTAGGTAAATAGGAAATTAGGAAAATAGGAAAGTAAGAGAAAAGGGAAGTGCGAAATTCTCGTCCTTCCCTTAACTTTCTTAATTTTCCTGATTTCCTATTTCCTTAATTTCAAAATTTTGAAATTTGCTCGTTTTCGTTCAGCAGCTTGTTAAGCAGCAAGTTGTCCTCGTACTTTTTTTTTAACAGCGCCTCGGCAAGCTCGTAGAGCGCGGTCGGCATTTCGCTGACCGCCGAGCTGCACTCGTCCGCCGCGACCGGATAATCGGCGTAAAGCTCGACTTCGGCTTCGCAAAATTCACAGTCGATAATATGTCTGTGGATGTCGAGCTGGTCGCGCGGTGAGAGCTCGCCGTTTTGATAAGCCAGTAGTTCCTCTGACGCGGGACATTGCGCGCTTTTCCGAAAATTGACCATTCTTCTTAATGAAAACATAAAAGATTCTTTAACTCAAATTTTCCCTGATTCCCGGCAGCAGAAAAACCGCCGGAAGACTTTTGACGTTACAAAAAAAGTAAATCTACAATGCCTCGCTCCTTCCATAACTTCTGCCGCTAATCCAAAATTTTTTTATTCGGTTTTCCGTCGAAATACAAAAAACTTTCTGCAAACCGCATAAAACAATAATCTTAGCGATTTTGTTAAACAAAACAAAAAAATACAAAAAACTGTTGCCCAAATCGGAAATAATTGCTAACATCTTAAATGTAGTCAGTGCAGGGGCTGAAAAGCCTGCCTGATTGCCCTGCCAAATTAACTGCAAAAGCTCGGCGGTTAATTTATAAAAAATTTTCTGCATGTCTGAAAACCGCGTCAGCCGAGAGACGTTTTGCCCGGTTCGGTAGAGCAAAATCTCGTTCGGGAAGGGATTTCCATACCAAAAAAGCGAGCGGGCGTCTTCTTAAAACACCATGAAATTGGCGGAAATTTGTTCTAAATAAAAAATCAAAAGGTAAATATGAGCGCAATCAAACAAACGGAGCGCGAGCCGCGAGCCGCATCGTCGTCGCCGACCCGTCAGCTAAAAATCGGAAAGTGGGTTGAAAGCCTCAAAACATCGGACGTTAATCAGCTCTGGTCGGAGCTGCACCGGGTCGTCTGCTCGCATCCTCTGGTGCGTGCTTCAAAAAGCGCGGGGCTGCTGGTCGAGGAAGGCAAATACAACGCTTACACCGACTTAACGCAGGAGCTTTTCGTCGCTCTGCTCAGCAAGGAGCGTTTTCAGCATTATCTCGATTCCGGAATGACGAACGCCGAAATCGAAGCCGAAATCAGCCAGATTGAATTGACGAACCTGCTCACGGCGGAGCTTCGCAAGCGTTACCCGGAATCTTATCGCCTCGCCCGCCGCATCTCCACGCTGATTCAAACCAGCAGCACTTTTAAACGCTTTGACAACATCAACAACGCCGACATTCATCGTCGTCTCGCCGACCGTACCTACGGCTTGGCTGAGTGGTCGGACAGAAAATCGCGCCGCAATCATCAGGAAGCCGAGCAGCGAGTGCAGACCGTAGCCTTTCACAAACGCGACACGCGAATGGTCGGCTGCACCGGCGACGCGCAAATCGTCATCAGCAACACGGATTTGGAAAAGCTGATTGTCAGGGTTTTAAAAGCGGTCGATTCGCCGATTGACGTGCGCAGCCTGCGCTCGCTGGTGATGTCGCGTCTGCCGGTGATGGACATTTATCTCGTCCCGATCGGCGGCGGCGACGATTCGGACGAAGAAAACAAATACGAGCTCGACCCGGCGGACACGCGCGAAAATCCCGAGCAGAATCTGCTGCGTCAGGAAGGCGAAAACATCGCCGCCGGTTACGTCGAAAATTTTCTGAAAAACTTAAATAAATCCGTGCGCGGCAAAGCCAAGCAGTATAACCGGATGATAAGCGTCCTGTGGCACTGCTATCTGAGCAGCGACAGCGGAACGCAATTGGAAGTCGCCGCGATGCTCGGCGTTTCCGATTCGCTGGTTTCCGATTATCGCCGCCGCATCGAAACCAACCTTCAACAGCTCTCCTTTTCCGGCGTCGGCGAAGCCCGCCAGTTTGAACAAGCCCTGCGCCACAAAGTCCGTCACATCATCTCAGAAGAAGAAAAAATCACCGTTTAAATAAATGCAAAATGCAAAATGCAAAGTGCAAAATAAATG
>JALZHR010000056.1 GCA_030860665.1 Acidobacteriota bacterium | reverse complement strand
ACGCCGCGTTTTCGGCATCTAAATTTTTTATCTCGTGTTACTATAACCTGTCAGGAGAATTTCACAGTCTTTTTACTGAATGGCAAGCGGTATCATCATTCACGTCACGGTCGGCAAGGAAAAGCGCACGGAATTTTTTTCCGAAGAGCGGATTCGTCTCGGCGCGGACGAGACGAGCGATTTGCAGATTCACACGCCTCAAGCCGAAGGCGGCGTCTGGCTCGAACTCGAACGCGACCAGAACGTTTACCGCATCATCAAGTTTAACGAATCGATCGGGCTGCTGCATAACGGCAAGCCGATTCGCCGCTATCTCGCCGTCGAGGACGGAGACGCGATTGAGGTCGGCTCGACCGGCATTTCCTTTTCCTTTTTCACGCTCGACACAAAATCGGCGCTGATTACGACGAACCGCGAAACGCACGTCGCGCAGTTTATCGAAGAAGCGGCGCTCGGAGCGGCGGTTTCGCCGAAACGCGACGACGCCAAAGCCTTTCTGCGCGAATTCGTCCGCGAGCTTTCGCGCGAAATCAGCTGGACGACCAAAATCGTCATTCTCCTGCTGGCAATCAGCTTTATCGGCGGCATCCTGTATCTCGGCTCAGCCGTCAACCACGAGCTTCGCGTCAGCCGCGAGCAGTCCGAGCAGCAGGGCGCGATTATCCGCAAGCTCGAAGAAAGACTCGGGCAGACCAGCCAGCAGCTCGGCGAGCTGGACAAAACCAACAAGGACATCATCAAAACCGTTTCGCTCGCGCCGAATCTGCGCGTGGAATACGGCAACGGCGTCTGCCTGATTGTCGGCGTTTACGACCTTGTCGACCGCAAAAACGGCAAAACGCTTCGCTATCTCGACCCGGCGGCTTTTCAGCCCGACCCTTATGAAGCGATGGAAGGCGAGGAAAACCAGCCGCCGCCGCCGCAGACAGCGCCGCCGCAGACCGGCTTGACGACCGAAGGCAACGGAACGCCCATCGAATACGATTTTATCGGCACCGGCTTTCACGTCGGCGGCGGTTATATCGTGACCAATCGCCACGTCGTGCAGCCGTGGGAAGAAAACGATTTGGTCAAGCAGATGATGACGCAGGCAAACGGAAAGGCGCGCATCAAACGATTAGTCGTTTATTTTCCGAATATGCCGCAGCCGATTCCGCTCAGGATGCAGCAGCTCAGCTCGAAGGAAGATTTAGCCGTCGGCACGATTGACCCGAACTCGGTTTCGCCCGACATTCCCGTTCTGCCGATTGACACGGCGACGAGCGATGCGGTCGCGGTCGGCAGAACCGTCGTCACGATGGGTTATCCGAGCGGTCCCGACCGGCTGCTGGCGATGGTCGACGACGACGAGGCGCGGGCGATAAACGCGCGTTTCGGCAACTCGCGGCAGGCGCTTTTGAATTACCTGGCGCAGTCTCGGAAAATCGTTCCGCTGACGACGCAGGGCGCGATTACCGATTTAGACCCGCGCCGCATCGTACACGACGCGAAAACGGCGGAAGGCGGCTCTGGCGCGCCGCTGTTCGGGCAGAGCGGCAAGGTCATCGGCGTCAATTTCGGCGTTTTCACCGAAAACACGGCGGCGAATATGGCTGTCCCGATAAAATTCGCCGTCGAGCTTTTGAAAAGAGCGGGCTGGAAATCTCCGGAAGAAATTCAGGCTCAGCAAAATCAGCCGACTCAAACGGCGAGCGCGGACACAAACACTTCAACCCAACCGAAACCGCAGTAAAACATTAGAATCGAGAGGTGAGAACTGAGAGATGAAAACTGAGAACTTTTAATTGTCCTTTCAGTTCTCAGTTCTCAGTTTTCACTTTCAGTTTTCACTTCTCGGTTCTCAGTTATTCCGGCTGTAGGCGGCTTCAATCGGTCTGTCATTCGCCAAACCGAAATTAATCCCTGTGAATGAATTATTTCCGCTGAAAATGATATACCACGCGCCGCCGCGATAGACAGCCAGGTCGTTTTTGCCGTCGTTGTCGTAATCTCCGGGAACCGGCGTGTCGCCGTTTGCGCCGAACTGCGCGCCGTTAAATCCGGCTTGTGTGCCGTTCCAATACCAGGTTCCGTTTGACGGGCGAAAGACGGCTAAATCCGCGCGGCTATCGCCGTCATAATCTCCAACGACCGGAATATCGCCGTTTGTTCCGAACTGCACGGCGACAAATTGATTGTCCGAGCTTCGGATGTAATACCAGACTCCGGCGCGGAATACCGAGATGTCGGTTTTGCCGTCCGCATCGAAATCAGCCAGCACGGGAACGTCTCCGTTTGCGCCGAACTGTATCCCGACGAATTGATTGTTGCTGGAATTGAGGCGATACCAGGTGCCGTCGGTCGGGCGGAAAACGGAGATGTCAGCCAAGCCGTCGCCGTCGAAATCTCCGGGTCGCGGTAAATCTCCAGCAGCGCCGAAATTCAGCGCGCGGAATGCGCCGTTAGAGCTTTGGATGATATACCACGCTCCGTTACGAAAGACAGCCAAATCGGTTCTGCCGTCGCCGTCGTAATCGGCGGGCGCGAGCTTGTCGGAACTAATGCCAAACTGTGCGGCGTTGAAAGAATTATTCACACTGTTGAGCCAATACCAGTTGCCGTCGCGGAAGACTGAGATGTTATCCTTTCCATCATTTTCAAAATCGGCATAGACGCCGTTTTGGAAAGTCGTGTTCTGCTGCGAGACGACGGCGCGAAAGATTCCATTGCCGCAACTGACGCAGGAGTAGCCAATCAAATTGATTCTACCGTTCGGGCGCACGAGGATATGTCCGGCTTCGAGCGCGCTGGATAAACCATTGTACAGCGTCACTAAAAGTCTGAGTCTGCCCCGCCCGCTGGGCGCGCCGTCAATCCCTAAGTTGCCGAAAGATAAATCAGGCGAGCCGTTCGGGTTAAGACGCACGTAGTTGCCGTTAGTAGCGGTGTTGTCGGTAGCGAGGATTTTGCCGTCAGGCTGAATCGCCTTGACGTAAACGGTCGAGATAGTCCAATTGTCGTGCGCTACGTTATATTGAGCGATTCCGCCGTTTCCGAAAGATGCGTCGAGCGATAAATCGGAGACGTTAAATCGCGCGAGCGTCGGCTTTTGGCGTCCCGCCGGATTTCCGTTCAGGTTTCGGGCGGAACCGGAAACGAGCAATTTGCTGCCGTCTCGGTTGAAATGGACGGACACGGCGCGTTCCGAAAAGAAAGTATCTATGGCGGCGAGGTCACTGATATGACGCGCGGTTTCAATCTGCCCGCCGGAAGTCCACCGCGTAACGACGAAGCGCGTTCCGGTATGGCAATCCTGCGCTCTGGTTATCTCGTCGTAGCCGACGGCGACGATGCGCCCGTCCGCTTGCAGCCGCACGCCGTAAAAACTTCTGCTCGGATAGCAGCCCGCGACCGGACCTTGCGGCGCGTTCCAACGCGCGATGCCGCCCGCGCCGAAGCCCTGGTCGAGCGAGCCGTTCGGATTCAGGCGCACGATGATTGCGCCGAAACCGCTGCCGTTGCTATAAAAATTGCGCGTTTCGCCGACGAGAACGATTTTGCCGTCGGGCTGAATCGCCATATCCCGAAAAATGCCGTCCGAACCGAATCTTTGCGCGTCGCTGAATATCCCGGTTATGAACAACGCCTTGCCCGCGTCGATTTGCAGAGTGGAAGTTTGCTGGCTTCCGCCCGTGCCGGTAGTAAAGACGAGGGTTCCGCCGCCGAAAGTCGTATCGAGCGTGCCGTTGGCGTTGTAGCGAACAATGCAGGCATCGTTTCCGAAAGTGTTCCGAACGTCAGGGTTGGGCGGAGACGCACTGCTTAAAATTTGATGACAGGCTCCGGCGAAAAGGATTTTACCGTCCGCCTGCACTTTCAAAACCTGCGGATGTTCGTTTGAAAGTATCGGGTTCATCCCGCCGTAGGTGCTGGTGTGAAAATTCGTGCGAACCAAACCGCTTGTCCCGAAAGATGCGTCAACCGCGCCCGTAGCCGTGAACTTTCGCAAATAAAAATCTCCGGGATTATTCTGCGCGTTACGGCTGAATCGCCCGCCCGCGATAATCGAGCCGTCCGCCAATAGCTCGCCCGTGTAAAATTGGGTTATATCGTCGCCGATAGTCGGGTCAACGTCTTCCGGGTCAGTGTAGTAACCATTCGGCGCGGCGAAAGCTCTGTCATAATCGCCCGTAAACGTAAACTGCGCGAAAACCGTTTGAAAATTTCCTAAAACAAAGGCGGCGAGGAAAGCCGTCATTGAAATTTTCCGAATCGCTTTTTTCCAAAGTCTCGCGCGGGCATTCCCTAAAATAATATTTATTCGTTTCATATGCAGAAATTCTCCTTTTGATTGATAGCCGAAAAAGATTTCAGATTTCCTTCTGTTGACTAACGCGACGCGGCGCGGCGTAAACTGACACACCCGGCGGAAAAAGTTTTTCAAAAAGATATTTTGTAAGTTACAATCGACGCCGAAGACTAAACCCGGCAAGCAGAGTTATGAGCGACAAACTTCAGCACGAAGTGACGCGGATTTTGCGCGAGTGGAGCGACGGCGACGCCAATGCTCCCGCTCGGCTGATGCCGTTTGTTTATGACGAGCTGCGGCGACAGGCGAGAAATTATCTGGCGAAAGAGCGCGAATCGCACACATTGCAGCCGACGGCGCTGGTTCACGAAGCGTATCTGAAACTGGTTGACCAGACGCGCGTCAACTGGCAGAACCGCGCGCATTTTTACGGCGTCGCCTCAAGCCTGATGCGCCGCGTTCTGGTTGACCACGCCCGAGCGCACGCCAGAGAAAAACGCGGCGGCGGCGCGGCGGTCAGGCTTTCCATCGAAGACGTGCAGATTCCGCTCGAACAGCGCGCCGCGGATTTGGTCGCGCTGGACGAGGCTCTGGAAGAACTCGCCAAATTTGACGAGCGCAAATGCCGCATCGTCGAGATGCGTTTTTTCGGCGGCTTGAGCGACGAGGAAATCGCCGAGGCTCTGGGCGTTTCGACCCGCACAATTCTGCGCGATTGGAAAACGGCGCGGCTGTGGCTTTACCGCGAGCTGTCAAAACCGCCTGCGGTAGCGGACGGTTAAACGCTAATAGTTGAAAGTTCAGGTTTCTAGTTCAAAGTTAAACCCGTCTTTAAACTAGAAACCTGAAACTTGCGACCTGGAACTCTAAACTTAAACCGCCCGCTACCGCAGGCGGTTCTGACATGTCGGTTTTTCTCTCGAAATCTCGCGTTAGTTAATATGAATCCCGAAAATTGGCGAAAGGTCGAAAGTTTATTAAACGCGGCTCTGGAGATTGAGCCGGCGCGGAGGCGGAAGTTTCTCAATGAAATCGACGGCGACGAGCTGCGCCGCGAAGTCGAATCTCTGCTCGCCGCCGAGCCGGAAGCGGAAAAATTTCTCGCTTCTCCGGCGATGGCTGTTTCGGCTGATTTTTTTGATGAGGAAGACCCGGCGGCAAGCGACGCATTTATCAATCAAAAAATCGGCAGCTATAAAATCGTCCGCGAGCTTGGTCGCGGCGGAATGGGCGCGGTTTATCTCGCCGAGCGCGACGACGGGAAGTTTACGCAGAAAGTCGCCGTCAAGCTCTTAAAGCGCGAGCTGAACACCGCCGACATTCGCCGTCGTTTCGCTCGCGAACGTCAGATTCTCGCCGCGCTCGCGCACCCGAACATCGCGCGCCTGCTCGATGCCGGAACGACCGCCGACGGCTTGCCGTTTCTGGTTATGGAATACGTCGAAGGCTTGCCCGTTGACGATTTCTGCGAAGCGCGCAATCTGGATTTGGAAGAACGCCTGCAAATTTTCCGGACCGTCTGCGACGCCGTCGCCTTTGCGCATCGCAATTTGATAGTTCACCGCGATTTGAAGCCTTCAAACATTCTCGTCACCGGGGACGGAATCCCGAAACTGCTCGATTTCGGAATTTCCAAGCTTCTGACGCCGGAGTTTGAAGCCGAGAGCGCGAACACGGTTACAAAATTAGGCGCTATGACGCCCGAATACGCCAGCCCCGAACAACTGCGCGGCGAATCGGTAACGACGGCGACCGACGTTTATTCACTCGGCGTGATTTTGTATGAACTCCTCACCGGGCAACGCCCGTTTGAATTCAAAAAACACAGCGCCGAAGAAATCATCCGCGCCGTCTGCGAAACCGAGCCGGAACGTCCGTCAGCCGTGATTTCGGATTTGGGATTTCGGATTCGGGATTTAAAAACAGCCGTATCGGGCAATAAACAAACTGACCCCGGCAAATCGAAAACAAATCCGAAATCCCGAATCCGAAATCCCAAATCCTTGAAGGGAGATTTGGACAACATCGTTTTGAAGGCTTTGCGCAAAGAACCGTCACGTCGTTATCAATCGGTCGAACAATTTGCCGAAGATATTCGGCGTCATCTCGAAGGCTTGCCAATCGTCGCGCGTCCGAACACTTTTCGTTATCGCGCGGGAAAATTCGTCCGCCGCAATCGCGCGGGCGTTCTGGCGGCGGCTTTCGTCGTTTTGAGTTTAGCCGCCGGACTGGGCGCGGCGTTGTGGCAGGCAAACCTGGCGCGCGATAAGGCGCGAATCGCCGCCGAAAATCAATCGAAAGCCGAGACTGCCGCCGAAAAACAAAAAAAAATCACCGGCTTTATGGAGCGTGTTTTGTCCTACGCCAACCCTTCGTGGTATGCCGAAGGCAGCAAGCTCAAAGGGCAGGCGCGCGTGATAGACGTTTTAAATGACCTTTCGGGAAAAATCGAAACCGAGTTTTCCGACGATGTGGACATTCAAGCCGAGCTGCATCACAAATGCGCCGAGATTTATCTGGCAATCAAAATACTCGACCGCGCCGAACGCCACGCCCGCCGCGCTCTTGAACTGCGCCGCCGGGTTTTCGGCGAGCGACACCCGGAAGTCGCCAAGGATTTGTATTATCTCGGTGAAGTTTTGGGCAATTACGGAAATATTATCGAAAAACAAAAACTGCTCGAACAAGCCGCCGGGATTTTTCGTGAAACCGCGCCCGACAATGCGAATTTGCCTCATCTGCTCGAATCGCTCGGACATTTGAAATT
>JALZHR010000024.1 GCA_030860665.1 Acidobacteriota bacterium | reverse complement strand
CATTTCGCATTCCGCATTTTCAGAATTTATCAGCCAGTTCGGTTATGCCGCAACGCGGGCATATCAGCGTGCGCTGCGCTTTGTCCGCCCATTTCGCCTGCGCCGGGTTCGAGAGACGCGGATTTTTGCTTTCGGCTTCGCCTTCGCGCATCAGGCGCGATTGTGCGCTGCCGCCCGGATTGCCGGTTTCCTGCTCTTTTAATTCGCGCTCGCAATGTCTGCAAATCCAGCCGAAACCGTCGTTATAAAAATCATCCAGTTCGATTCTCGTCATACGCCCGTCCGTTAATGACAGATTAGCATAAACAAAAGCGGGCGAATAATTTCACCCGCTTTCGGTTTTTCATTGCTGTTTTCTTTAAAGACGCTATTACTCGTTGGTGCTGCGACGAATCGGGCGACCGGTCGGCTGCTGCTGACTTTGCCCCGGAACGGGAGTGAGCCTGACCGGAACGGTCGAGCGTTTGCCGTCGCGGAAAATCTCCGCCTGAATCGTATCGCCGATTTGTTTTTTGTCGAGATAGCGGTAAAGGTCGTCGAGATTGTCCATCTTCTGACCGTCGATTGTCAGAATGATGTCGCCCAGAACCACCTCGCCGCTCGCATCCTGCGAAAGCCCGCGAATGCCCGCAGCGGCTGCCGGACCGCCGGTTACGGCGTTGCGCACCAGCAGACCGCCTTCGACCGGAAGATTAACGCCCTGCTCATTTAGCTGCGCGACGCTGTAGAGAGTTGCGCCGAGCTTCGGACGACGAACTTCGCCGTATTGAATCAACTGCGGAATAATGCGTTTCGCCGTGCTGACCGGAATCGCGAAACCGACGCCGACCGAGCCGCCCGCGGGCGAGAGAATCTGCGAGTTGATGCCGATCATTCTGCCGTATTTATCCAAAAGCGGTCCGCCGGAATTGCCCGGGTTGATTGACGCGTCCGTCTGAATCGCCGCGTCAATCGGGCGACCGTTGCGCGCTCTGATAGGACGCTGCAAGCCGCTGATGACGCCGGTCGTCAAGGTTCTGTCCAGACCGAAGGGATTGCCGATTGCCAACACCTTCTGCCCGACCGAAAGCTTGTCGGAATCGCCGAGCGGGACAATCGTCAAGCCTTCCTGCGGCGGCTCGATTTTGATAACGGCTAAATCCGTGTCCGGGTCGCGCCCGACGACTTTCGCCGGGTAAACCTTATCGCCGCCGAAGCTGACCTTGAGGTTGGTCGCGCCTTCGATAACGTGGTTGTTGGTTAAAATATGTCCCTGCGAGTCAATCACCGAGCCTGAGCCCGAACCTCTTCCCTCTTCGGTTCCGCCGAATAATTCGCGGTTTGAAGTGGTAGTGATAAACGCCACGCCGGGCGAGAGAGTTTTGTAAACTTCGATGCTGTTCTGCTCGTCGCTGACGGCTGACGGGTCGGAAATCCCTCGCGGCGGCGCCGGATTGTCTTCCGCCAGCGCGATGCTCATATTTTCGTTCGGCGAGAAAATGCCGCCGAAATTGCTTAAAACGGCTACCGTTCCAGCAGCAATCAATGCTGAAGCGAAAGCTATTAATAAAATCTGACGCGCTGATAATTGATATATTGCTTTACTTCTCGACATAGCTTTTACCTGTCACTTTCCGTAGTTAAATTTCAACCTTTTAGTGCGCACTTATGATGCCTGCCCGCTGAAAGTTCGTTGCGTGTTAATAATACGAAAAACAAAAACTTTCGGTTTCAATAAAAACAAAAGCCGAAAGTCTTGTCGACGTAAGAATATTTTTACAAAAAATCAGCAGAAAAAGGCAAGAAATTTATGTGACCAGACGGCAAAATCGTTGACGGACGCTTCGGAAATATAGCCGAAGGCGGAAAGCCCGGTGACGAAATGCACGCCCATCAAGCCGATATAGACGACCAGCGCCAGCGCCAGCCCGTAGCGAGCGATGCGCAGCTCGCTCCAGCGCCAAAGAACGATTGCCGCCACCGCGCCGACCGCCAGCTTGACGACGAGAAACGGGGCGTTGCCCATATCCAGCAAGCCAGCCATCAGTTGATTGCCTTCGGACGCAAAACCGTTGCGAACCCAGTAAATCGTCAGAACCGCGTCCAAAAAATTGAGCGCGAAAAGCAGAATTGTCGGACGAAACATTTCCATAATAAAAACGGGCAATCCCCAAATAGAATTATTAAAACTCCTTGTTAGAAGCCCGCCCGCAGCAGCGCGAACAGACGAAACCGAGGGCAAGCCCCTAACGGGAGAAATGCAATGTGTTTATGCTGAAAATATACTCTTAATAAACGCCGTTTTCAAGAAAATTTTTCGCGCCCGCAAATAAATTTAGTTTTTCGCCTTCATCAGTGGTAATTTAATTACTATAAGCAGTTAGCGATTGAGTAAGATGTTTGGGACAACGGTTTCGGGCGCGCGAGCGTCTTACAGCCGCTTGACTCTCCCGAGTTTTGGAGCGGTTTTAATAAATCAGGAAACGAGGTGCGAGATGAGAAAATTATTTAATCTGGGAACTTTTGCGACGATTTTAGGCTTGGTTTTCGCTTTCGGCTCGATTGACGCGGCGGCGCAGAAGCGCAAGCCGGTCATTCGGAAAAAAACGGTCGTCAAGCGAGCAACGGTCGTTCGCCGCCCGGCGAATCCTTTATATCGGGTCGATACGGGCACGAACATCCGCGTCAGGATGAATAACACGTTAAGCTCGAAAACGGCGCGTGTCGGCGACAGGTTCACCACGACCGTCACCGAGCCGGTTTACTCGACCGACGGCGTGGTCGTCATTCCGGTCGGCAGCACGATTACGGGTCGCGTCGATACGGTCGCGGCAGCGCGAAAAGGCGGCAAGCCCGGAGAAATCGGCGTCAGCTTCGTCTCGGTCAGGCTGCCGAACGGAACGACGCGCGCGATTAACGGCTCTTTGACCGATTTGAATACGAAAGACGCCAAGAGCGATAACGAAAGCAATGCTTCGGGCGACCGGATGAAGCATCGCAAAGTCATCTTTATCGGCGGCGGAGCGGGCGGCGGCGCTATTTTAGGCGGCGCGGTCGGCGGCGGCAAAGGCGCTCTGATTGGCGGCATTATCGGCGGCATCGCGGGTGCAATCGCCGAAAACCAAACCAAGGGCGAAGATGCCGAAGTTCGCTCCGGCACTGAATTCGGCGTTTATCTGAACCAGTCGATTTCGATGTCCAGATGGAATGAGCGAATCGACTAATAGATAGAGACAGACACACAGGCGCAGAGACGCGGAGAAAGATGGACTAACGCCCAATCTCCGCGTCTCCGCGTCTCTCCTTCTCCGCGTCTCTTTATGGCGCGGCTAAAACTACCAGCCAACTCTTTACGCTTCAAAACACATCTTTTATCTTGTAATATTGGCTTATAATCATTTCAAGAGGTTTCCAATGATAAAAAAATTTTTCGCATTCACGCTGGCGCTGCTTTTCGTGCTGAACGCCGCCGCGGATTCCGCCTCTGCCGACACGAAAAAGCCGAAGGGCAAACGAGCGGCGGCAAAAGCAGCCAGCCAGACCAACCGCCTGGTCGCGCTTCTGCCTCAATCGGACGGCGTGATGA
>JALZHR010000021.1 GCA_030860665.1 Acidobacteriota bacterium | reverse complement strand
GTCGTGCGGCGCGCGCTGGTTTACGCGATGACGACGCTGGCGATTGCGGCGATGATCGGAACGGTCGCGCTCGGTCTGGTTTATCTCGCCATCGGCAACAATCTTTCGACGACGGAAATCACTCTGCGCGCTTTGATTGCCATTGTGGCGATGGCTGGAATCGTGCTTTTAAGCGAGCCGCTCAAGAATTTTTTGCAGGAGCGCGCCGACCGCTTTTTCTACGGCGAGCGCTACGATATGCGGCGCGGGCTGCTGGATTTCGGCAGAACGCTTTCGGCGACGACCGCGCTCGACCCGCTGCTTAACGCTCTGGTCAGCCGCCTTCAGCAGGTTCTCGACGTTGAAAAAGTCGCCGTTTTCATCGAAGACGAAACGAACGCGAAAAATTACAAATTAGTCCGCGCCGTCAATTTGGAATCGCAAGCCGTTCCGGCGGATTTCCGCCAGATGATTCGCGAAAAGAGCGCGCAGATGGGAATCGTCCGCGCCGACCAACTGGAACTGGAAACCGAGACGAGCGACCCGCAGAATTTCGTCCGTCAGGAGCTTCATTATTACGTGCCGTGCGTTGTGCGCGGGCGAATGGTCGCCGTCATCGGCTTGGGACGCGCCTCGGACGGCTCGCTGCTTTCGTCGGAAGACTTGGACATTTTGCAGACGGTTTCAGGCTACGTCGCCGTCGCCATCGAAAACAGCCTGCTTTATCAGGAACAGGAAAAACGCGCCGAGGAGCTGGCGCTTTTGAAGGAATTCAACGAATCAATCGTCGAATCGGTCAACGTCGGCTTGCTGGCGGTCGACGAAACGGGACGCGTTACACGCTCGAACACGATGTTCGAGGAAATGCTCGGAGTGCGCCGCGAGGAAACGGTCGGAAAACTCGTCGAAGAGCTTTTCGACGAAAATTTCGCGCATAACCTGACGCAGATTTTAGGAAAATCGCGCTGGCATTTGCAGGAATTGCGCAACGCCTACAAGTTGCACACGACGAGCCGTGACGGAAAGCCTTTGATTTTAAACGTCGCCGTGGCTCCGCTGCGCTCGGTTTCCAACGAGCAGACCGGCTCGATTGTCGTGCTGGAAAACGTCACCTCGCGCGTCAAGCTCGAAGAGACATTGCAGCAGAGCGAAAAGCTTTCGAGCATCGGCTTGCTGGCGGCGGGCGTCGCGCACGAAGTCAACACGCCTTTGACCGGCGTTTCCAGCTACACGCAGATGCTGCTCGGGATGATTCCCGAAACCGACCCGAAACACGCGCTTTTATTAAAAGTTCAGAAACAAACCGAGCGCGCCTCGAACATCGCCGGAAATCTTTTGAATTTCTCGCGCGCGGGCAACAACGGCGCGGGGACGGAATTCAGCGAAATCGACGTTAATAAAATCCTCGACGACACGCTCCAATTGCTTGAGCCGCAGCTCAGAAAATCGCGCATCGAAATCGCCAAAAAGTATCTGGAAAAACCGCCGAAAATTTACGGCAATGCGGGCAAGCTCCAGCAGGTTTTCACCAACCTTGTGCTGAACGCGCGGGACGCGATGTTTGACGGCGGCACGATTACTCTGACGACATACATTGTTGACGACGAAGCCGTCGTCATCGAAGTCGCCGACACCGGCATCGGCATCGAGCCGGAAAACTTAGGCAAGATTTACGACCCGTTTTTCACGACCAAAGGCGTCGGCAGCGGCACGGGACTGGGCTTGGCGGTGACTTACGGCATCGTTCAGGAGCACGCCGGAACGATTGAAGTCGAAAGCGAAGTCGGCAGCGGCACGACGTTTCGCCTCGAATTTCCGGTCGCGGAAAAACGCCAGCAGCAGCGCGCGGTCAGCTAGAAAGTGAAAAAGTGAAAGAGTGAAAGAGTGAAAAAGTTTTGTTGAATAACGAGCGACTTACTTTTTCACTTTTTCACTTTTAACCTTTTCGCCTTCGCTATGCACAAATTCGTTTTCCTAAATCAGCAGATTCTCGCCGCCGGAGAAGCGAAAATTTCGGCTTTGGCTTCCGCCGCGTTTTACGGTTCGGGAGTTTTCACGAGTCTCGCGATTTACGACCGGAAGCCTTTTCAATGGATGCGGCACTGGCGGAGACTCGCGGAAAATGCCGAAAAATTAAACATTCGTCTTTCGCCGGAAATCACGGAAGAGCTTGTCCGAAGCTCGCTTTCGGAGCTTATCGAAAAAAACAATCTAATCGACGGTCGCGCCCGCATCACGTTTTTCGATGAAGCGGCGAGCGGAATCTGGACGTTTGAAACCGCGCGGCGCACCTCGCTTTTGATAACGACCGGCGATTTTCGCGTTAGCGCCGAAGAATTTCGTCTCACGCGGTCGCCTTATCCCGTCAACTCGAAATCGCCGCTGGCGGGCGTTAAATCCTGCAACTACCTGGAAAATCTGCTGGCTCTGGAAGAAGCGCGCAGCCGTCGTTTCGACGAAGCGATTCGCCTGAACGAAAACGGCGAAATGACTTCGGCGGCAATGGCTAACCTGTTCTGGATAAACGACGAAACGATTTACACGCCGTCGCTGGAAACGGGCTGTCTGGAAGGAACGACGCGCGCTTTGGTCATCGAGCTGGCGAAAGAACTCGGCTTTGAGATTTACACGAGCGCCGAGCCTTTCGACCGGCTGCGCCTCGCCGACGAGGTTTTTATCACCTCTGCCGGAATCGGCATCGGGAAAGTCCGCAGCGTGGACGGCGAAACTTTCGGCGATGAAATCACCAGCCGTCTGCAAAGGGAATTTTTCGCCAAAATCCGGCGATAAGAAAAAAAGTATAGACGCATAAGCCGCCTTTGTAATAAAATTGAAAATGTGCAGCCA
Organism: Acidobacteriota bacterium; assembly: GCA_030860665.1. GTDB lineage: Bacteria > Acidobacteriota > Blastocatellia > Pyrinomonadales > Pyrinomonadaceae > JALZHR01. The sequence goes on along the minus strand of JALZHR010000021.1, from coordinate 331 downwards.
GCCCCAGCTCACTAATCCATCCGAATAGAACAGAAGCCCGCGCAAACCTCCTTCAGCAAGCATTCTGTCAGCTAATTTTCCAACTGTATGGACTCTAAAATCGGCTTAGTAATTCAATTTACGGGAATTTTTCTGATAACGGTTTTGTCGCTGTTTCTACGGCGCTCGCTCAAGAGCGCGATTTCCGGTTACTGGCTGGTGGCGTGGTCGAGCCTGTCAGCCTCACTGTTTTGTCTGAGCCTTGCTTTCAGCTACGAGGAATTCGCCAGACCTTTATATACGATGTATTTTATCGGCGAATACGTTTTCGGCTTAATGCTCGTCACCGGCT
>JALZHR010000007.1 GCA_030860665.1 Acidobacteriota bacterium | reverse complement strand
GGTTAGAGACGGGAATTAGCTCGTATTTATTAGCGTCGGCCACCATCACGAAGCGGTCTTCGGAAATCGGCGTCACCGGCACTTCGTTTTGCAGAAGCCCGCTGTTAATTAATTTTCCGTCTTTGAGACTCAGCTTGAAGACCGCCCCGCTCTCGCTGCTCGCGTAAATGCCCGCGTAGCGCAGCGCTTCCTTTTCCGGCAGAGAAATCGCTTCCGGCAAGGTTTCCGGAGCTTCTTTCCGGCTCGGCGCATCGGGTTTCAATTGTCCTTCCAGATAGATATCCGCGAGCTTCTGTACAATTGCATTCGGGAAAATCGCCATATTGTTGCACAAGGCGACCGCCGTAAATTTCTGTTCGGGAAATCTGGACATCTGCGCCCGGTAGCCGGTCATATTGCCGCCGTGCTGGATTACCGGCAGACCTTTATACTCGGTGCGCACCAGCCCGAATGCGTAATTCATTTTCTCTCCGCCGCTTAAGGCTCCCGGCGTCGTCAGCAGTGAAATCAGCTCTTTGTTTCCGACCTTCGGCTCATAAAAATTTTGATCCCACAGATACAGGTCTTCGACAGTGGTTAAAACTCCGCCGCCGCCGACCAGGTCGAACAGCGAGGAGCGGGCGCGGATGCTTTTATCCGGATTAACCCGGTAACCGCTGGCGCGGTTTTTGACCACCTCGAAGCGGTTATCGTAAAACATAGTGTTTTTCATACCCAGAGGCTTGAAAATATTTTCATCGGCAAATGCCCGCAGGGATTTTCCGCTCACGCGCCCGACGATGATTCCCAGCAAATGATAACCGGAATTGCTGTATTGGTGTTTCGAGCCCGGTTTGAAACTGATATTCTTTTGCCGCGCCAGCATATCCAATACGGCTTTATCGGTGTAGGCGTTGTCGGTGCCGAGCCCGCCGAAAAAGACCAGCGCCTGATAGTCGCGGATTCCGCTGGTGTGATGAATCAAATGCCGGATTGTAATCGTCTCGTCGTATTTCGGCATTTCGGGAAGATACTTGCGGATGTCGTCGTCGAGCGACAATTTCCCCTGCTGCGCAAGCAGCGCGATGCTGGCTGCCGTAAATTGTTTTGACATCGAAGCCAGATTAAACAAGGTCGAAGCCGTGTTCGGAACGTCGTATTCGAGACTTGCCATCCCGAAGACGCGTTTGTAAACGAGCCTGCCGTCCTTAATCGCGCCGACCGTACAGCCCGGCATATCGTTTCTGTCCCACTGAGAGAGAAACGCGTCCGCTTTCCTTGCCGATTCGTCATCGGAAGACTGAGTTTTAGCCGTCATATTCTGCTGTCCCGAAACGCCGGCGGCGGTGAAACCGACCGTAAACAAAATAACGACGATAATTTTCCGTATAAATAAATCCGGACATCTTTTAAGCATATTTTTCATTTCCTTTTGGAGTCGTAATCTACAAATATAAACGCGCGCGGCAGCGGGTTATTAACAACTATCCGATACCGGCAGCCGGAAAAGTATGATACGGCTTCGCTTAAAAGGCTGTGAACGGGTTTGCGACGAACCGGGATAGAAAAGCGGCGGACTGACGGTCAGGCGAGATGAATTAAATTTGCGCGTTTACGACTTTATCTGGCTTCGTCCAGTAGCGTTTGAAGCTCGCGGCGGTAACCGCGACTCGATTTCAGGCGCTTGCCGCCGGTCAGAGTGATGACGTATTCGCCTTTAAAAAGAGGTCGGATGTCTTTTACGCGGTCGATATTGACTATGGTCGAGCGATGAATTCTGAGGAATTTTCGCGAATCCAGCTTAGCGTGAAAGCTGCTCATCGTTTCGCGAATCAAATGCGCGCCGCTTCCGGTGTGCAGGCTTAAATAATCGCCCGCGCCTTCAATCCAATCGATTTCCTCGACCTTCAGAAAATAGATGCGTCCGGCTGATTTGACGACCACCCGCTCAATCGGTTCCCGATGAGCCGCCGTATCCGGTTTTATATTATCCCTTTGCGCGGGCGATTCGCCGGTTCGGGATTTCAGGTCATCCAGCACGGCGAGCAAAGTCTCGCTCGCTTCGCCGAGTTTTTGCTGCCGGACGAAGGTTTTGGCTCGGCGCAAAGCGGCGTCGAAGCGGTCGTGGTCGAAGGGCTTGAGCAGATAGTCGAGCGCGTGCGCCTCGAATGCGCGAAGGGCGTGTTTATCGTATGCCGTTACGAAAACAGTCACGGGCATCCGCTCGACTCCGACTTCCTCGACCACCTGAAATCCATCCGTTTCCGGCATCTGGATGTCAAGAAAGACGATGTCCGGAAATTGCTCGCGGATTACCGTCACAGCCTCTTTCCCGTTGCGGCACTCGGCGATTACTTCCATTTCGGGGTCATCGCCGAGCATCACGCGCAGCGCCTCGCGGGCGAGCGATTCGTCGTCGACGATTAACGCGCGGATTTTTCGATTCAATGCGTTTCTCCTTTCGCCTGTCCTTTGGCGGGAAAAAACGGGATGGCGATTTGCGCTATCGTCCATTCGGCTTCGCTCCTGCTCAGAGTGAAGCTATAATCCTCGCCGTAAAGTTCCGAGAGCCGCGCCCGCGTGTTTTTTAATCCCAAACCGGCGGCGCCGTTTTGCCCGGAAGTTTTTTTCAGGTCTTTGCCGTCGTCACCGACTTCCATCACAACCCGACCGTTTTGCAGGCGAGCCGCAATCCGTATGCGGCTGACGCCCGAAGTGGAGTCCACGCCGTGGCGCATCGCGTTTTCGACCAGCGGCTGCAATATTAAAGTCGGCACCTCGGCTCCGAGCGCCTGCGGGTCAATCTCCCACTCGACGGCGAGCCGGTCGTGAAAGCGGATGCGCTCGATTTCCAGATAACGCCGCGCAAATTCGAGCTCGTCTTCGAGCGTCAGAACCGGCGTCTCTATATTATCGAGCGTCAGTCGCAGCAGCTCGCTCAGGCGGTTAATCATTTTGACCGCATCCCGATTTTCATTCTTTAGAACCAGCGCCGAAATCGAGTGCAGCGTATTGAATAAAAAATGCGGGTGCAGCTGCATCTGCAACGCCTGAAGGCGGGCATTCGATAGCTGCGCGTCAAGCTGTGACGCTTTTAACCTTTCGGTTTGATACCGCCGATAGTATGAGAAAATCAAACCGGCGGAAAGAATTACCCAGCAAACCGTCAGGTTTGCAACGAGGATTGCCGCCCAGTCGGGATACGGTCGGTAAAACTGCTCGGTGTTATAACCTGTCAAATCTTTGAAAATGGAAAGCAGCAGCAGCGGCAATCCCTGAACGAGCATCGCCCAGACGGTTCCCGCCGACAGGCAGCCCAAATAGACCAGCAAGCTCCTTATTAGACGCGTGCGGTCAAACGAAAAACGACGTGTCAGAATGAAAACCAGCGGGGCGTGAATTACCCAAAATAACCAGGTCGGAGCAAGTTCGGTGATATTTTCCGCGACATTTTCCGGTTCGTTTAATCCGAGATAGAGAGAAGCTGCACTCACGAGATACACGAGCAAAGCGCACGCCGCCAGGATAAAAAGCCATTGAAGAGTAGAAAATCGTCGCATTTTTAATCAAGTATAGGTCACTCGACCGGAATTTTTATATTTGAGATTCAAACCCGCTTTCGAGCTGCGTTTTCCTTTCGCCCGTCGAGGTAAAGTCCGTGAAATCGGAAGCGTCAATTTCTTCCGACCGGCAGCATTTAAGTCAATTCGGACAGCCGTCATTTGTCTGACTAAAGCTGAAAAACCGGCTTTTATCCGAAACTGTTAAAGCTCGTTCGATAAGAATAACGCATCCGGTAAAAGACTCTCCGAACTTTGCGCCCAAACAGGATAAAAAAGCGGTGGAATAACGTTAAAATAAGATGAATGAACCGGCGTATAAAATCCGGACGTTCGCCGACCCGCGAATTGAAGAAAGAAGACGGCTTCGGCGTTAGTAGCATTCAGACTTTGAGGATTTTTTTATTTTGTTTGACGAAATTTTTTTGTTTTTCTTTCGCATTCATATTATTTAATCGTTCCTTATTGGTTCAATTCCCCGCTGCTTGCTGCGGAATAAGAAAAATAAAATTCCAATTTGATGCCGCGCAACTCTGCCGCGTCGGAAGCTTCATTTTACGTTTTGACTCAAAGAATACTAGAATAGCGTTTATTACTGATTGTCCTTGACTGATTTTGTGTTTTAACCACAACTGTTTTTTTGTGAGCAAAATTAGTTCAGGAAAATAAAAATTTGAAATAAAAACAAGCGATAAAATGTCAGAAACATCAAAAATTTACTACACTTTAACCGATGAAGCGCCGATGCTGGCGACGCATTCTTTTTTGCCAGTCCTGAAAGCTTTTACGAAAGCCGCGAATATTGAAATCGAAGTTCCGGATATTTCGCTGGCGGGAAGAATTTTAGCCAACTTTCCCGAATACCTGAAAGACGAACAGAAAATTCCCGACGCTCTGGCGGAATTGGGCGAACTGGCGACGAAACCCGAAGCCAACATTATCAAGCTGCCGAACATTTCCGCTTCCGTTCCGCAGCTGGAAGAAGCGATTGCCGAGCTTCAACAGCAGGGTTTCGCCGTGCCGAATTATCCGGCAGAGCCTAAAACGGACGAAGAAAAAGCCATCAACAAAAAATACGCGCGCGTTTTGGGAAGCGCGGTAAATCCCGTGCTGCGAGAAGGAAACAGCGACAGGCGCGCCCCGAAAGCCGTAAAAAATTACGCAAAAGCAAATCCTCATCGAATGGGCGTTTGGAATGCGGATTCCAAAACTTCCGTAGCGCATATGAATTCCGGGGATTTTTACGGCTCGGAAACTTCCGCCACAGTGGAAACGGAAGGAAAATTCAGAATCGTTTTCTACGGAAATGACGGCTCCGAACAGGTTCTGAAAGATTTCGCTCCGCTGCGGGCGGGCGAAGTAATCGATTCTTCGGTAATGAGTCTTTCCGAGTTGAAATCTTTTGTGAGGCAGGCGATTGACGAAGCCAAAGAAAAAGACGTTCTTCTTTCCGCGCACTTAAAAGCGACGATGATGAAGATTTCCGACCCGATTATTTTCGGGGCGATTGTCGAAACCTACTTTAAAGACGTTTTTGAAAAACACGGAGACACTTTTAAAGAATTGGACATTAATCCGAACTTCGGGTTGGCGACGCTTTACGAAAAAATTTCCGGGCATCCGAAAGAAGCGGAAATAAAGGCGGACATCGAAAAGACAATCGCGGGCGGTCCGAGAATCGCGATGGTAAATTCGGACAACGGAATTACCAATTTCCACGTTTCTTCGGACATGATTATCGACGCTTCGATGGCGGCGCTGGTTCGCGGCGGCGGAAAAATGTGGAATAAAGACGGAAAGGAAGAAGACGCCGTCTGCATTATTCCCGACAGAACTTACGCCGGTTTCTACAGCGCGATTATTCAGGATATGAAACAAAACGGAGCAATCGACCCGAAAACTTTCGGCTCCGTTCCGAACGTCGGCTTGATGGCGCAGAAAGCCGAAGAATACGGCTCGCACGACAAGACCTTCCAGATTTCGGAAGAAGGAACGGTCAAAGCGGAAGACGAAAACGGAAATGTTCTTCTCTCGCAAAATATTCAGGCTGGCGGCGGTATTTTCAGAATGTGCCAGACCAAAGACGCCGCAATCCGCGATTGGGTGAAACTGGCTGTCAACCGTGCGAGACTTTCCAGCACGCCTGCCATTTTCTGGCTCGACAAAGACAGAGCGCACGACGCGCAGATAATCAAAAAAGTAGAAAAATATCTGCAGGATTATGATTTAAACGGTCTCGACATCAGAATTATGGATGTGCAGGACGCGATGCTCGAAACTTTGAAACGCGCCAGAGAAGGCAAAGACACCATTTCGGTTACCGGAAATGTTTTGAGAGATTACATAACGGATATGTTCCCGATTCTGGAACTCGGCACTTCCGCGAAAATGCTTTCGATAGTTCCGCTGATGAACGGCGGCGGCTTGTTTGAAACCGGAGCCGGAGGCAGCGCGCCGAAACACATCGAGCAATTTTTAAAGGAAGGATATTTGCGCTGGGATTCTCTCGGCGAGTTTTTGGCGCTGCAGGCGAGTTTCGAGCATTTAGCGCAAACTCAGGGCAATAAAAAAGCGCAGATTCTGGCGGACGCTCTGGACGAAGCGAATGAGAAATTTTTGGCGACCGACAAATCTCCGGCAAGAAAAGTCGGGCAAATAGATAACCGCGGCTCTCATTTCTATCTGGCAATGTATTGGGCGGAAGCGCTGGCAAATCAAACGTCGGATTCTGAAATCGCTGCTAAATTTGCGCCGGTTGCGGAAGCGATGAAGGAAAACGAAGCGAAAATCAATGAAGAATTGATCGGAGCGCAGGGAAAACCGCAGGAAATTGAAGGTTATTATCATCCGAATTCTGAAAAGACTTACGCCGCGATGCGCCCTTCGGCTGCGCTGAATGCTATCGTGGACGGAATTTAAGACTTTAAATTCAAAATTCATAAAAAACTCCCGGAATTCCGGGAGTTTTTTATTTTAGACGTTATTTCTTCGGCGTTCTTCTTCTATTACCAAAATAAGCAAATAAACAAACCCAAAAAATGATTTGTGTAATTGGTGTGAAAAAAATTCTGTTAAAATTCGAACCGATCAATATATCCAAACTCCAGGTAATGAGAACAGTCGGTAAATTCAATATAAAAGCCAATTGTAAAAAACCTGATGCATCTCCGCCGGGATGCGACCCAATCAGCAGCCAGATCGGAGATGTTGCGCCAATCTCAATTATAATGGCAAGAAAAGCGTATATCAGATAATTCCAGATTGAAAGAGGTTCGGGGAAAGTCTCGCGTTCCTGAGCCGGAGATGCATTTTGATTCGGAATCGCAGTTAATTTGTTAGAACCGCATCGCTTGCAAATCTCGTCCGATATAAAACCAATCAAGCCGCATTCGATACATTTCTTGCGCATAAACTTCTTATTAACCGAATAAGACGGGTTTGTTAATCAAGCTCACCTAAAACGTCTCAAAAACGACGTTTCGAGATGAAACTAAGTTTACAGGAAACCGGAATTCAACACCCTCAAATCCTGAGAATAGCAGGATGTCTCTCTGCCGACTCTAAATCGCATCTATCTGTTTCGCCAATTCAAAATCTCTCTCGGTAATGCCGCCGCGGTCGTGCGTGGTGATAAAAAATTCGGCGTAGCCCCAACCCAACAAAATGTCCGGGTGATGGTCGTGCCGCTCGGCGATTTCGCCGACGCGGTTGACAAAATCCAGGCTTTCGGCAAAATTCTTAAACTCGAATCTTTTCGAGAGCTTTTCGTTCGCCACCGTCCAATCGTTTAAATCCGCCAGATTCGCTTCGATTTCTTCAGCCGATAATTTTCGTCTTTCCATTCGTTTCGTTTCGCTCCTCGGAAAATTGTGATTACAAAGCGACGGCGCGGCGATTATCGGGATTGCCCGGGATTATTCAAAGACAGATTCGGATAAAAATCTCAATCTGCCCCAACCAGCCGGCTTCCCGCCGTTCTCTTTTTCAAAGTCGCCGCAATCGCTCGATTTAAGTTATACTTTTTATTTTGAGTATAACTATTTTCAGAAGGTTATTAAACGCGATGCGATTTTACCGAACATTTTTAATTTTGATTTCCGCCTTGTTTCTCTCCTGCACGTCGAGCGCGTCGAAGCCGGAAACGCCGCTCGACACGCTCAAGGCTTATATGCAAGCCATCAAGAAAAAAAATCCGACCGAGATGAAGCTTTTGCTGTCGCAAGGCTCGCTGAAAATGGCGGAAGAAGAAGCCAGAGCGCAGAATACCACCGTCGACGAAATCATCAAGCGCGAAACGCTTTTTACCGAAACTCAAAAAACCGTCGAATTTAAAAACGAAAAAATCGAAGGCGACCGCGCGACGATTGAAGTCAAAAACGCTTACGGTTCGTGGGACATCGTGCCTTTTAACCGCGAAGACGGCGAATGGAAAATCGCCAAGGAACGCTACGTCGAAGAACAGATGAAAAAGACCGAAGAAGAAATGCGGCGGCTCGACGAGCAATTCAGACAGCAGAGCGTTCCCGGCGACCTTAGCAATCCGACAATGCCGCCGACATACCCGACGCCCGCGCCGATGATGACGCCGCCCGCGTCCGGCGTGCCCGATATGGCGACGCCCTTCCCGACGCCCTAGCTTTTGCGGGCGCAACGCGGATTTTTCGCCGCGCCTTCCGCCGTTTGCGGCAAATCGGGCGTTTTTGCTGTTTTACGGCGGCGAAAGCGATTTTCTTTCGGGAAAATTCGCCTTTTGTTTCTGAAAAATAAACGGGTTTTGAGTTATACTGCACATTTTAAATTAGCTGAAAGGAAAATTATGAAAATCTACAAAATTTCGCTCGTCGCTCTTTTCACCTGCTGCGCGCTGCTGCTGGCTGGATGCAGCCAGATTCAAAATCTGGTGCAGCCGAAAACGCCGACGCAGACGATGAAAAATTTCATCGAGGCGACGCAGAAAAAAGACGTCGAAGGAATGAAAAAACCGCTTTCCGCCGGAACGCTGAAAATGATGGAAGGTCTCGCCAAAATGCAGGGTAAAACTCTGGACGAGACGATAAAGGAAGGCGACGCCACCAGTTACGAGCAGATGCCGGAAATGCGGAACGAGAAAATCACCGGCG
>JALZHR010000561.1 GCA_030860665.1 Acidobacteriota bacterium | reverse complement strand
TTCCTACGCCCGCGCGCTCGGCTTGGGCGAGCCGACCGGAATCAACGCCGACGGCGAGACTGCCGGAAAACTCCCGTTCGGCAACAGCAACCCGCGCATTTACTCGCACGGCGACGATTTTGAAGTGACGCCGCTGCAGCTCGCCGTGATGGTTTCGGCGATTTCCAACGGCGGTAAAGTCGTCGTTCCGCAGATTGCGCGCACGAAAATCGAAAAAGCGAATTTTCGCGGTCAGATGCGCCGTCAAATCAATTTTTCCAGAGAGAATCTACAGGGCGTTCTGCCCGGGATGGTCGGCGCGGTGACATACGGCACGGCGCGGCGCTCGAACGGCGCGGAGCTGAACGTCGCCGGAAAAACCGGCTCGTGCATCGGGCAAGGCTCGTGGGTCGGGCTTTTCGCCTCGGTCGCGCCCGCCGTCAATCCGCAAATCGCCATCGTCGTCATCACGCGCGGGCAATCCGAGCGCGGCAAATACGCCTCGGCAATCGCCGGAAAGATTTATCAGGCGATAAGCTATCGTTTCAGAGAGACGCGCCGCGAACTCGTCGCGCAGCAGGCTCCGCTCGAACTCGTCAAGCCGCCGAAGCCGAAAATCAACGCTCAGACCTCGGCGCAGCTCGACGATGAGGCAGGCGAGGACTCAGACGAAGGCGACACCAACACCAGCGGCGTTAAATCCAAAAAAGAAGAAACTCCGGCGACACGGCAGAACCCTGCGCCCGACGCGCGCAAAAAACCGGAACTCAAACAAGCCGACAAAAACACCTTCTCGCCCGTCGTCATCAAATACAACCGCGAGGGCGCGGAAACGCCCGACAACAGTTCCCTGCCGACGCGCCCGCGCATCGTGAAAACGAATAAATAAGGCGCAAAAGTAAAAAAGTAAAAAAGGTGAAAAGGTGAAAAAGTTTTGCCGGTCTGCTCGACCGGCTTTTTCACTTTTTCACCTTTTCATTTTTTCACTTTTTTCTGCTTGACACGTATATTATATTTGCGTGATTATTTTGTTTTTCGTATTTAAACAGTTATTCTATATAAAGAATAACAAAATCGCCGGTATATTTGCCCGACAATATTAGCAACGTTTTTTTCGGGGCAGACATCTGAGATTACGCAATACGGAACTCCCACGGCAGAGTTAGGAAGTTTTGCAGAGACGGACAACGTTTGGAGGATTAAATCAAATGAAAACAACATTTAAATTTTTCGCGATGGCAGCAATGCTGATGACTTTTGCCGTCGCTCCGGCTTTCGCGCAGCAGCAGGAAGAATGCGAAGCCTTGTATAAAAGATTCCTGGATAATCGCACGGGCACTCTTCCTCTCGCACAGAGAAAGACGGCTACGGAAGCCGGCGACCAGTATCTTGCCAAATGCGCAAGCCTCGACCCGGAAATTACCAAATATCTGGAAAAGACGCTTCCGACGATGAAGAAAAAGATTGATTTTGAAGAAACCGCCGCGGCTTTTGACGCCGCCGTTAAAGACGCGAAAAACGTCAACGCGGAAGCGGCTTTCACCAGCGGCAGGCGACTTCTGACCAATCACGACCCGAATCTGATTGACGTGATGCTGGTGCTGGCATCAATCGGTTTCGATAAAGCCGTCGCCAAACCGCCGGTCGATACCTACAATGCCGACGCGATTAATTTTGCCCGGCAGGCGATGCAGAAAATTGAAAGCGGCGTGACTTCCAAACAATACGGCGCGTGGGGCTTTACCTACAAGACTAAAGAAAACGCGCAGGCGTGGATGAACTACACGATTGGCTATATCACGTATTTCAGACAGAACAATAAAAAAGAAGCGCTGCCTTATCTTTACAGGGCGACCCGGTTTGAAACGGGCGGCAAGGACAATCCGAAAAACCTTCCGCTTATCTATCAGGCAATCGGCGATTATTACAAAGACGAATACAACCGCATCGACGACGAGCGCGTTAAATTAGCCGCCGACGCCAAGAATAAAACGCCTGAAGAAGCCAAAGTCATAGCAGATAAAGTCAAAGAATTGCTTCTGCTCCAGAAAGGTTACGCCGAGCGGATGATTGACGCCTGGGGTCGCGCCCGCGCACTGGCGACGAACGATAAAGCTTATCAGGATGACCTTTACGCCAATCTGAAAGTTCTTTACGGATTCCGCTTTGACGGCAAAACCGACGGGCTTGACGCTTACATTTCGGGCTTGACCGGAAAACCGATGCCCGACCCGACGACTGCCGTAACGCCGGTTCCCGATACGACGCCGACGACCACGACGGCGACGACGCCGACGACCAGCAGCAGCACGCTGACGACGACGCCGACCAGCAATACGACGACGAACGCCAGAACGTCAACCACGACGGCTGACGGCAACGGCACGAAACAGGCGACGACCACGACGACGACCAAAGCGAAAACTCCTGCCAAGACGACGCCGGCTAAAACCACGCCCGCGCCCAAAAAGAAAGGAACTCGCTAATAACAAATAATCTTCAAAGCGTGAACAGTCTTTGAGAAACTTCTGAAACCGCGAGTCAGACGCTGAAGAAACTTCAGCGTCTGACTTTCTTTTTTGCCGCGTTTTTCTATAATAACGTCTATGTCGCAAAATCTTGCCCGGCTCGAACAATCGCTCGGTTACAAATTTCAGAATCTCGAATTGCTCCAGCGCGCTCTGACGCACCGGTCGTGGGCTTACGAAAACGCGCCCTTTAGCGACAACGGCGAATCGGTACGCAGCCTGCAAAACGAATCGCTCGAACTGGTCGGCGACGCCGTTCTCGGCTTGGCGGTCGTCGAGCAGCTTTATCACAAGCACTCGACGTCGAGCGAAGGCGATTTGACGCTGATGAAGCATCGCCTGGTCAGCACCGGCACGCTGGCGGCGGCGGCGCAGCGGATTAATCTGGGCGATTTTCTGCGCGTCGGCAAAGGCGAGGAAAAAACGGGCGGCAGGCGCAAGCAGGCACTGCTCGCCGACACGTTTGAAGCCGTTCTCGGCGCTATTTTCTTCGACAGCGGTTATGTCGCGGCGCGCTCCTGCGTGCAGAGAGTTTTAGCCGAAGAGATTCGCAGCGCGACGCCGACTTCTTCGATTGACTACAAAACTTTATTGCAGGAAACGCTGCAAGCCGAAAAGCGCGAAGCGCCGACCTACAACGTCGTCAAAACTTCCGGTCCGCCGCACAATCGCGTCTTTCACGTCGAAGCCGCGTGGGACGGCGGCGCGGTGCGCGCCAAGGGAACTTCGATAAAGCAAGCCGAGATGATGGCGGCAAATCTGGCGCTGAAACAATTAAAGAAAGAGAAAAAGGCTCAAAATCAAACTTAAGAATTTTTATTGCGTATAATCTAGCGCGTAGCGAGCTTTTCCTTCCGGAGGCTCAGCGTTCAGAAAAAAACAGGCGGAAGGAAATCCGGATTTTTTAAAATGAGCAAAACAGAAACGGAAGTTACAGCAGCAGCAGCAGCGGCGGCGGCGAAACCCGCCGGACCGCCGAAAAGCGTTTTTCGCGAATATTTTGAATCGTTTGTCGTGACGCTGGTGATGGCGCTTTTCGGGATGACGTTCGTCATTCAGGCGGTGACCGTTCCGACCGGCTCGATGCAGAACACGATTCTGGTCGGCGATTACCTGCTGGTTAATAAATTCATCTTTGCGCCGGGCGGCGCGCCCGTGCCGTTTATGCCGCAGCGCGAGATTCAGCGCGGCGACATCATCGTCTTCAAGTTTCCCGGCTACCAGGATAAGCGGCTGGCTCCGGCTCTGGAAATCCAGGGCGCGGGAACGCCTTACACGACGAACTTCGTCAAGCGCGTTATCGGGATGCCGGGCGATACGGTCGAGTTTCGCAACAATCAGGTTTACATTAACGGCGAGCTGCACCCCGAACACCGGATTGTCGGCGATTCGCCGACCGACAGGGACGGCGACGAGAACGACGAAGCGCCGCTGGCGATTAAAAGCGAGGAATCGCGCGAGGACAACGAAAAATACAGCGTTTACTATTCGGAAAGAACGATGGAGGCGGCGGAAAAAGGCAGGCTGCCCGTCAGCGGCAGATACGGCGTTCCGGGCGGACAGGTGAAAGTTCCCGAAGACAGTTATTTCGTGCTCGGCGACAGCCGCGATCGCAGCCTCGACAGCCGCTACTGGGGCTTTGTTCACCGCGATTTAATCATCGGGCGCGCGATGTTCGTCTACTGGTCGTGCGACCGAACCAACAGCAACAGCGGAACTTTCGACTGCATCACGAATCCGCGCCTCGACCGCATCGGAAAGTTTATTAAATAGCTTTCGCCGCAAAGAAAATTTACAGAAATAAAAGGGACGGCAGAGATGATTAAAATAAAAATCATCTCTGCCGTCCCTTTTTATTCGGGCGCGAAATCTGATTATCGACGTAATTTTTTCCCGACCTCTTTGTGTTCCCCGCGCCTTTGTGGTGAAATTTCTTAGATGAATATCAGGTTTAATGAAGAAGTCGCCGCCGCGTTGAAACAGAATCAGCCCGTCGTCGCGCTCGAATCGACGGTCATCGCCCACGGGCTTCCCTTTCCGCAAAATCTCGAAACCGCGCGCCGGCTTGAGCAAATCGTCCGCGAAAACGGCGCGACGCCCGCGACCATCGCCGTTTTCGACGGAGAATTCTGCGCCGGGCTGGACGAAAATCAAATCGAGCGGCTCGCCACGGATAAAAACATCCGCAAAATCTCGCGCCGCGATTTACCGATTGCGCGCGCGCGGAAATTAAACTGCGCCACGACGGTCGCCACGACCACGTTTATCGCGCATCGCGCCGGAATCAAAGTCTTTGCCACGGGCGGCATCGGCGGCGTTCATCGAGGCTTCGCGGCGGACGTTTCGGCTGATTTGCCGGAGCTGGCGCAGACGCCGATTACGGTCGTCTGTTCGGGCGCGAAAATCGTTCTGGATTTGCCCGCCACGCGCGAATGGCTCGAAACCAACGGCGTGCCGGTTCTCGGCTGGCAGTGCGACGAACTTCCGGCTTTTTATTCGTCGAAAAGCGGGCTTCCAATCGACGAGCGAATCGAGACGCCGCTGGAAGCCGCGCGCATTGCCGAGGCGCGCGACGAGCTGAGTTTGCAGGCGGCGATTCTGGTCGCCGCGCCCGTCCCGCCGGAATTTGAAGTCGAAGCCGCCGAGCTTGAACAGATTCTGACCGCCGCGCTCAGCCTCGCCGCCGAAAAAAACGTTCGCGGCAAGGAAATTACGCCGTTTCTGCTCGCGCAAATGTCCGAGAAAAGCGCGGGCAAAACCCTTTCGGCAAACATCGCGCTGCTGGAAAACAATGCCCGAATCGCCGCCCGAATCGCCGCCGAGATGCGATAAATCGCAAGTTTTGAGTTTTAATTTTTCAGCGCTCAGCGATAAATGATAATGATAAATGTTTCATCTGTCGCTTTTCGCGAATCAAAATATTTTTTTCCGGACAAATAAAAAAAAGCTTGCCAAGCCTGCGTTCGATTTGCTAATCTAACCGACACAATTAAAAAGTCGCCGAAGTTATCTAAAAAATAACACGGGGGAACCAACTTTTCGGGGCGTATCCGGTTTTATAACCAGAAGAAGACTTCTTCGCTTCCAGCCCGTCAGCTAACCTCGTAGGCGTAACGAAGGAGGGCACGACCGATTTTGCGAGAAAAGGTATGATGCGTGTGCTTCATACCTTTTTCTGTATTCGCAGCCCGGCGTTTCTTCCGCAAATTAAAACGGAGGTTTAATTGTTATGAATCGCAGATTTTTCTGGCAAGTTCCCGAATACATCAAATTCCGCATCGTTTTTGAAGACGCCGAAACAATCCTGGGCGCGACGGAAAACAACGAATATCGCCTGTTTAGAAAAGACACCGACCGGATAGTTTTCAGCATCTGCCGCGCGCTGGACATCTGCTTCGGCTCGGTGGCGGCAAAAGAGCCGCCGGTATCTCTGACCGAAAAAAGAATCGAGGTGCGCGCGGCATGAATAAACTCATTTTTACCGCGTTGCTCATCGGCTTCTGCTCGTTTTTCGCCGACGCGCAGACGAGCGCCGCCGCTGCTGCCGCTGCCGCCGACGAGGAAGATTTTCAATCGTGGAACGATTTGCAGCTAACGGTGGCGATGAGCAAACAGGTCGATTTTTTCACGCAGGCGACGATGCGTTTCGGCAAAAACGTGTCGCGCGCGGCGGACGGTCGCTTTGCGCTCGGTTTCGTCTGGAAGCCGCACGAGTCGTGGTCGTTTTCGCCTTTCTACTGGCATATTCGCGCGCGCAACAGCGCCGGGCGATTCCGGACGGAGCATCGCCTGAACCTGCGCGCCGTTTACCGCTTCCCGTTCAAAAAATTTGGGCTTCAGCACCGCAGTTGGTTTGAATACCGCCTGCGCCGACCGCTGAATTCGTGGCGTTATCGCCCGTCACTGACCTTCGAGAAAGACCTGCCGAAGAAAATCGTTCGCGGCGCGAGAGTTTTCGTGACCGAAGAAATCTTTTACGATTCGCTGCTGAAGAAATTTTCGCGCAATCGTTTCACGGTCGGCGTGACGAAAACGCTGACGAAAAAATTATCGCTCGACGTTTATTTTATGCGGCAGAACGACGGATTTTCGCGTCCCGGCGATTTGAACGTCGTCGGCACGGCTTGGAAAGTGCGCTGGTGAGCCGCCGCTGCCGACGCGCGGAGGTTTGGAGATTTGAGAGATGAAGCATTTATCTGAAAAACTTGTTTTCCGGCGGCTGCTGTTTTTCGCGCTGCTGTTTTCGCTTTTCCCGGCTGGCGGCGGCTGTCTGCCAAGCCCGCCGGAAGCGGCGCACGGCAGCCGCCAGATTACCGTCTACGGCTTTTCGATTATGAAAGAGGCGCTGGAAAAGGAAATTTATCCCGCGTTTGCCGCCAAGTGGAAGCGCGAGCGCGGCGAGGACGTCCAGTTCGTCTCGTCCTTCGCCGGTTCGGAAACCGTGACGAACCAGATTTTGCAGGGCGCGCCCGCCCAGCTCGCCATTCTTTCCATCGAGCGCGACGTGGAAAGGCTTTCGAGCGGCGGCGCGGTCACGCAGAACTGGAAAGCCGCGCCGCACAACAGCATCGTCAACAAAACGCCTTTTATCATTCTCGTCCGCCGGGGCAACCCGCTCGGCATCCGCGATTTTCCCGATTTGGCAAAGCCGGGCGTGAAAATCATTCATCCAGACCCCGTAAGTTCGGGCGGCGCGCAGTGGTCGATTCTTTCGATTTACGGTTCGGAGCTGAAAAAAACCGAGCGCGAGTCGGGCGCGATGGACACGGCGCGGGCGGTCGAGACGCTGCGGGCAATCTGGAAAAACGTCATCTCGACGCCCGAATCGGCTCGCGCCGCGCGGACGCAGTTTGAGACGGGCTACGGTGATGTGCTGATTACATACGAGCTGGAGGGCTTGCTGATGAAACAGGCGGGCGCGGCGGTCGAAGTGGTCGTGCCGCAATCGACGATTTTCAGCGAACACCCGGCGGTCGTCATCGACCGCAACGTACGCGCCGAAGACCGCGCCGTCGTGCAGGGCTTTCTGTCTTACCTGTGGAGCGACGAGGCGCAGCAGGCGTTCGTCAAATATCATTTTCGCTCGGTCACGAACGAATCTTTCAACGACGCCAACGCCGAATTCGCCCGCATCGAGATTCCGTTCACCGTCGAACTGTTCGGCGGCTGGACGCGCGCTTATCCCGAAATAATCGAAAGCATCTTTCGCGATAAAGTGCAGAAGAAGTGAGCAGTGAGCGGTGAGCAGTGAGCAGATAGGATTATAGATTCAAACCTGAAATCTCGACTCTAAAACTGCTTACTGCTCACCGCTCACTGCTCACTATTAAAATTATGAGCGCAAATATCTCCAATGTTCGACACGTGCGCGGCTTCGATGCGGTCAAGCCGCTGAGCATCGCCGCGATGATTGCGATTATGCTGCCGCTTATCCTGCTGCCGCTGGCTTCGATTTTTATTTTCGGGACGAGCAAAGGCTTGGTCAGCTTCTGGCAGGCGCTGACCGCGCCGGAAGCGATTTTCGCGCTTCAGCTTTCGCTGGCGACCAGCTTCTGGGCGACGGTTTTCAACGTTCTTTTCGGGCTGTTCGCCGCCTACGTTTTGACGAAATACGACTTCTGGGGGCGCAACGCGATAATCGTCATTATCTCGCTGCCGACGGCGATTCCGACGGCGGTCGCGGGCTTCGCGCTGCTCCTGCTCTGGGGACCTTACGGCACGCTCGGGCGACTGCTCGAACCGCAGGGCGTCCAGATAATGTTTACGGCGACGGCGATAATTCTGGCGAATATCTTCGTCACTTTTCCGCTGGCGTTCGGCGTTATCAAGCCGGTTTACGAGACGATGAGCCAGTCGCTGGAAGAAGCGTCGGCGACGATGGGCGCGACACGCTGGCAGACTTTTCGCCACGTCACTTTGCCTTCCTTGCGCGGCGCGATTGTGACGGGCGCTTTGTTGACATTTGCGCGCTCGGTCGGCGAGTTCGGCTCGACGATTCTGGTTTCGGGCAATCTTGCGAACCGCACGCAGACCGCGCCGCTGTATATTTTCGCCAAGTTTAACGAAGGTCAGGTCGAAGCCGCCAACGCTATCGCCGTCGTGCTGGCGATTTTTTCCTTTTTGATTTTCAGCGTCCTGTTTTTCGCCCGCGACTGGTTGGAAACGGAATAGAAGAAACGCGGAACGACGACGGCGGAACGATGATTGCAGTTTCCGCGTTTCATTATTTCTTAATTCATCGTTCCGCGCTTATCGTTTAATAAATGGTTGGATCGAACGAAAATAAACAAATCGCCGTCAGCGTGCGAAACGTAAGCAAGAGCTTCGGCGCGGCGACGGTTCTCGAAGACATCAATTTCGACGTCGGCGAGGGCGAGACGGTCGTCTTGCTCGGCGCTTCGGGCAGCGGCAAGACCACGATTCTGCGCGTCATCGCCGGGCTGGAAAAACCCGATTCCGGGCGCGTCATCCTGCACGGCAAGGACGTCACCGAGCTGCCCGCCCGCGAACGCGGCGTCGGCGTCATCTTCCAGTCCTATGCGCTTTTTCCGAAAATGAGCGTTGAGCAGAACATCGGTTACGGCTTGCGCCTGCGCCGCCGCCCGAAAGACGAAATCAGCGAAGCCGTCAGCGGTTTAATCGAGCTGACCGGGCTGGAGGAACACCGCCGCAAATATCCTTCGCAGCTTTCCGGCGGGCAGCAGCAGCGCGTCGCCATAGCCCGCGCGCTTGCCTACAAGCCGGAAGTTTTATTGTTTGACGAGCCGTTCGGCGCGCTCGACGCGCAGATTCGCACGCGCCTGCGGCGTGAGATTCGCGCGTTGCTGAAAAAAATCAATGTGCCTTCGATTTTCATCACGCACGACCAGGAAGAAGCGCTGGAACTCGGCGACCGCATCGCCGTCCTGAACGGCGGTCATCTGGAGCAAATCGGGACGCCCTACGAGGTTTACAACACGCCCGCGACCGAATACGTCGCCACGTTCGTCGGCGCGGCGAATCTGCTGCTCGGCGTCGTGCGCGGGCGAAGTTTCGAGGTCGAAAACGTGCGGCTGGAAATCGAAGACCAGCAGGCGAATTTCCGCGACGGACAATCGGTCAAGCTCGTCTTTCGCCCCGAAGACGTTTTTCTGCGAAAACCGGAAAACCTGACCCAGCATTACCAGAAGCTGGCGGACGGCACGGTCGAGGAAATCAATTTCGTCGGCGCGTTTGAAAGAGTCGTCGCCAGGCTGGATTTATCGACACGCCAGCCCGTTATTATCACGCGCCCGAAAACCGAAACCACCGCTTTTCCGCTCCGCCCCGGGCAAAAAGTGACGGTCGGCTTGGTCAGATTTCGCATTCTGCCTAATTTCACGCTCGCTTCCGAACGCCCAAGCCGAACGGTTGACGCAGGATAAATTAAGAATTAAGAATTAAGAATTACGAATAAAGGAAATGTTTTTCTAATTCGTAATTCTTAATTGATTTTACTGCTTTCGCTCCAGCTTCTCTTTCAGCGAGTTGAGCCGTTTCTGCGCTTCGACGGCTTCGGCTGATTTCGGAAACTTCCTTAAAATTTCCTTCCACGCCGCGCCGTCATAATGCAGCAGTTTAGTGTTCGGATTGAAAGCAAAGCCGATTCCAAGCCGCCGGTAGCGGTCAAGACTGGTGTAATTCAGATAAAAACTGTGAACCGGCGCGCCCGTCGCCGCCATCTCGCGGCGGCTCAGACGACGCGTCGCCTCGCGCGAAAGCACGGCGGCGTTTTCCTCGATTAAATCGCCGTAGAGCAGCAGCATCGCCGGGCGCAGCGGAGATTTCGGGAAATTTTCGAGAAAAATCCTCGCCCGCTCGATTTGGTCAAAGCCTTCGCTCGATTGGACTAGCCGCGCCAGCCGCTCGTCGTCGCCGCGCCGGAATTTTCCGACGACCGCCTCAGCCTGTACCCAGCCGACGCCCTCCGCCGACAAACTGACGCGATAAAACGTCACGCCGTCGGCGTCGCGCGCGCCGGAAATCGAGATTGTCCGCCCGCGCCGCATTCGCCGCACGGGCATCGCGTAAAGGCTCGGCTGGGCGCGCAGAACGGCGAGCCGCTCATCGACGACAATCGCCGTATCCAGGCTTGCGACGGAGTTTTCACGCGGATTCTGATTTTGCTGCGCGAAAGGCTTTTTGACGGGAATCGGCGAGCGACGTTTTTTCTGCGCCTGCGCTTCAACGGCGGCGGCGACGTGAAGGGCGAAAGCGAGAAAAACGAGCAAAAGGACTTGAAACAGCGCGCGTTTCATATGGGCGTCTCCTTTTGAAAAATGCGAAACTTTTCAGCGGCGGTTGAGCTTCAATTTCGCATTTTTGATTTTGTCCTGCACGCCGGCGTGATGAAAATGGCAGATGGCAATCGCCAACGCGTCGGCGGCATCGTGCGGCTCGGGCGCTTTCTGCAAACGCAAAAGCTCGCGAACCATTTCCTGAACCTGGTGTTTCTCGGCGTTTCCGTAGCCGACCACCGTTTGTTTGACAAGGCGCGGGCTGTATTCGGCAATCTCCAGATTGTTCTGCTCGCCCGCGAGCAGAACGACGCCGCGAACCTGCCCGAGCTTTAAAGCGACGTTGACGTTGACCGCGTAGAAAGCCTCTTCGACCGAAATCACATCGGGCTGAAACTTTTGGATGATTTCCGAAACGCCCGCGTAGGCTTTCATAAGCCGTCTGGAAAACGCTTCGCGCGGGCTGGATTTGACCGTGCCGAAATCGACCAGAGCGTATTTTAATCCGCTGCCTTCGACCACGCCCCAGCCGAGCGTCTCGCTTCCCGGGTCAATGCCTAAAACTTTCATTTATTTCGTCGTAATACGTAATACGCAATACATATTACGCGATATAAAGTTAACCGGAAAACCCTGCGGATTTTTCCGATTAAACAGAAAGCCGTCACTTGATTTTGTCAACATTTTAATTTAACTCCAAATACTTTTTTTCGTCAACGTTTTTTTTAGCTCTTGCCGGTAAAACCAGCCCGACGGCTTCAAAAAAGCGTAGCGCACAAGCTCAGGAAAATCATAAGTTCTTTGTTTTGTTTAACGTAGTAATCGCAAACGAATTCGCCGGAATGGAGACGCGCGCCGCGCACGTTTGATTTGTTAAGGGAAAAAGTTCCTCTTTCGCAGATTTTTCTTCCTGCGCGGCAAACATTTTATGTTAATCCAAACGAGTTTTCCCGAACTTCGAGCCGCCGGAAACGTTTCGTGTTTTCCCGTTTCAGAAATTTTCGGGCGGCGTTTTTGGTAACGGCAAGCCGATTTAAGCGTCAGATATTACACCCGGCTCAGTCCATCTCCGATTCGTCGATGTCGAAATTGGCGTAGACTTTCTGCACGTCGTCGTGGTCGTCGAGCGTGTCGTAAAGCTTGAGCATCTGTTTGGCGTCCGCGCCTTCCAGATGAATGTAGTTTTGCGGTATCAGCGAGATTTCCGCCGCCTGCGGCTCGATGCCCGCAGTTTTTAGCGCTTCATGAACGGCGTCGAAATTTTCCGGCGCGGTGTAGATTTCAAAAACGTCGCCCTCGTCCTGCATATCGTCCGCGCCGGCTTCGAGCGCGATTTCAAAAAGCTCGTCTTCCGGCTTCGCGTCCTTATCGACGACGATGTAGCCTTTTTTGTCGAACATCCACGCGACCGAGCCGGATTCGCCGAGATTCCCGCCGTTTTTCGAGAACAGGTGACGCAGCTCGGCGACCGTTCGATTGCGGTTGTCGGTCATCGTTTCGACCATCACGGCGACGCCGCCGATGCCGTAGCCTTCGTATGTGATTTCCTCGTAATTGACGCCTTCCAGCTCGCCCGTGCCGCGTTTGATGGCGCGCGTAATCGTGTCAATCGGCATATTCTGCGCCTTCGCGTCGTTGACCGCTTTTCTGAGCCGCGCGTTCGCATCCACGTCGCCGCTGCCGCCCGTGCGCGCCGCGACCGTGATTTCCTTAATCAGCTTGGTAAAAATTTTTCCGCGCTTGGCGTCGAGCGCGCCTTTTTTGTGCTTGATAGTATGCCACTTGGAATGTCCCGACATTCTTGTTTTTCCTCTTTATTGCCTGAATTTTAAGAATTAGTGAAAAAGGCAATATATCACGCCGATTTTGCGACAATCAAATTCGGCTTTTTTAATCGAACGATAATATTTATTATCAGATTTCAGCGCTGCCGCGGATTAGCTTTAAAAAATCTTCCGGGCTGATGCCGGAAATTTTCACCTGTTTCGTTCTGGCGGTCCGACCGCTCAGGATTTCAATTGCGTTTCCGGGAACGCCGAGCGTCTTTGACAAAATTTTGACGAGTTCCAGATTTGCCGCGCCGTCGACCGGCGGCGAAGCGAGCCGAATCTTCAGCGCGCCGTCGAGGCTGCCGACAATCTCGCTTTTCGAGGCGCGCGGAACAGCCCTGACGGTAAAAATCAGCGCGCCGTTTTTCTCCGTAAACTGAATCAAGTAATGCCGAACACGCGCAAAACAGCTATTTGCAGCAGTTGAATTAAAATCAGAACGACCATCGCCGAAATATCGAACATCCCGATCGGCGGAATCAATCGCTGAAAAGGAAGCAGAACCGGGTCGGTCGCTTTTTTGACGAAGCCGAAAAACGTGTTTCTGGTAAACACGAACCACGACGAGATAAAGCGGATGAAAATCAGCAGAACGTAAACGCTGAGCACGGCGTAAAGGATGAATCCGATTATCCATTTGATATTTCCCGCCGCCACGCCCGCCGTCAGACCGTCGATAATAAAAAACGTGTTGCCGATAATCTGCACGGCGAAATACGCCAGCATCGCGGAAATCAGAATCGTGACCAGCGGCGCGAGCCGCGTATCGACGCCAAAACTGGCGAGCAGCCGCGCCGCCGGATAAACGAAACGGTCGGTTCGCTTTTTGAGCTGATAGGAAAATCTGCCGATTTTGCCGAAAGGATTCGGGTCGGAATAATTAAAAATCAGGCGCAAAACCAGAAGCGCGATGAAAATCAACATCGCGTAGAAAACGCCAGCGCTGATAATCGGATAAATCAATCTCGTTAACATAATTTCTGTTTCGATGAACTTTTCTCTGTCAGCGATTCGGGTAATTTCTCTCGCCGAAAATCGCCGTGCCGACGCGGACGTGCGTTGCGCCTTCTTCAATCGCCGCCGCGAAATCGTGACTCATTCCCATCGAGAGCTTCCCGCCGCCTTCGGGGAAAAGCTCGTCGCGCAGACGGCGCAATTCGGCGAAAAACGGTCGAACCTTTTCAACCTCTTCAAAAAACGGCGGCAGGGTCATCAAACCTTCGAGCTTCAGATGTTTGCAACCGCGCAGAAATTCGATTAATTCCGGCAAATCCTTTACGTCGATTCCCGATTTGGTCGCTTCCCGCGCCAAATCGACCTGCACGAAAACCGACAGCGCCGAAACTTTTTCTTCAATACAGATACGTTCGAGCCGCGCGGCTAGTTCGATTGAATCCAGCGTGTGAATCGCGTCGAAAAGCCGCACGGCTTTGCGCGCCTTGTTCGATTGCAGATGCCCGATGAGATGCCACCGCGCGCCGCTCTCGCGCCCGATTTCCGCAATTTTCCCTTCCGCTTCCTGAACTTTGTTTTCGCCCAGAACGCTCGCGCCCGCCGCAATCGCCGCGCGCAAAACTTCGGCGGGATGCGTTTTGCTGACGGCAATCAGGGTTATCTCGTCGGCGCTTCTGCCCGCTTTGCGCGCCGCCCGCGCAATCTGCTCTTTTACTTTTGCCAGCCGCTCAGCCAGATTTTCCGTCATTGTTTAAATGATAAATCTTGAAGCGTGAATCGTAAATCGCAAATCGTAAATCGCGGATAAGAATCGTGAATAAAGAACTCTAAACTAATTTTCTCTATTCACGATTCGCGATTCACGATTTACGCTTCAGCGACTTGTCATCTGCCCGTCTGAAATTGTATAGTTTCTTTTTGCACGGAGACGCGCACGCGGACGTGGCGGAACTGGTAGACGCGCAGGTCTCAGAAGCCTGTGAGCTTACGCTCGTGGAAGTTCGATTCTTCTCGTCCGCATTTTAATAAAAAAAGAAAAAGGCGAGAACCTGAAAATTCTCGCCTTTTTCGCATTCTACTGCCTGCCTTTTTTATTACTGCTGGCGGCGGAAGACGAACTCTTCAGAGCCGATGTGCGCGAAATGGTCGCCGTTTTTGTAAATCAGGTCGATGACCATTCTCATATCGTGGACGCCTTTGCCGATTTTGATTTCTTCATAGGGCAGAAATAGCTGCGCGTCTTCGTAAACGGTCGGTTCATAGCCCGGCTTCAGCCCCTTGAAAACGGCGAGCTGCCCGTTTTTGATGTCGGAATACACCGGGTTGACGCCCATTAATTTCTCGCCGTTTTTGCGTTCAAAATAAATTGCCAGGTAGGATTCGACGCCTTTCAGACCGCGAACCGTGAAATTGACGTGGATGCGCATTCCGCGTTTGCCGTTTTCGGTCACGTCGTACTCGACCCAGACCTTCTCAACCGACGCCTTTTGATTGGTCGGCGTGTTGTCCGACGGCGGCAGCGGCGCTTCGATGACGCCGCCGGGCGTGGCGGGCTGCGTGAAAACGAAATTCTCGTAACCCAGGTGCTCAATCAAACCGCCGGCTTTATAAATCAACTGGACCGCCATTCGCAAATCGTATTCGCCCGGCGACAAATCCAGTTCATCATAAGGCATAAAGATTGCCAAATCGTTGTAAACGCCCGGGTCGTAACCGATGCTCAGCTCCTTGTAAACGGCGACCTCGCCCGACGTGCTGTAAAAGCTTTTATTGTTGTCGCGCAGACGTTTGCCGTCGCTGGTCTCAAAATAGATTGCCAGATACGAAGGAACGTTTTTCATTCCGTAGACGGTGAATTTGCTGTGAATTCGCATTCCCTTTCTGCCGCCTTCCGTCACATCGTAATCAACCCAGATTCTATCGAGCTTACCGCTCGGCTTGGTAGCGCTCCGCGGCTGCGCGTTAACCGCTGCGTTTTGCGAAACCACTATCAATAAACCGAGTAACCCCAAAACCGTCAACCAGTTAATCCGGCTTAGATTCTTCCAAATAAGTTTCGATTTGTTCATTTCCTTTTTTCTCCGTTATATGTCATTGCTGGAATAGATAATTGCCCTATGTCTAAATCGCAGATTTTGCGGCGAAAAGCGGTCAAAGAATTTTCCGCGCCCATTATGTCTCATATTCATTCAAAATAAAAGCAATACGATGTGTGATTGACGCGCGCGCCCGTTTTTTTTGCATTCCGGAAAACTTCTTTTTCTTCTTTCTTCGCGGTATGGTTTAATTTTTCTATGCGCGAACGGTTTATCAAGGCACTAGAAGAACATCAAAACTTTTTCGATTTGCGGCTCGGCGGCGAGCAAATCCGGCGGCTCGCCGATTATTACGAGCTGGTCGAGGCGCATAACGAGCTGCTTCATCTGGTTGCGCCCGCCCCGGCGGAAGAATTTGCCGTCCGCCACATTCTGGAATCTTTGACGCTTCTGAAATTTCTGCCCGAACAGCCGCAGCCGCAGCCGCAGCCGCGGCATCAGGCAAAGCTCGCCGACGTCGGGACGGGCGCCGGACTGCCGTCGCTGCCGTGCCTGCTCGCGCGCGAAGATTTGGGCGTTTTTCTGATTGAATCGAAAATAAAAAAAGCGAGGTTTCTGGAAGAAGCCTTGTCGAAATTCAATCTCGCCGGGCGGGCGCGGATTCTGAATCGGCAATTTGAAGAAATCGAGAAACCCGCCGACGCAGATTTCGTCACCTGCCGCGCGCTGGACAAATTTATACAGAAACTGCCCAAACTGCTGAAATGGTCGAAGGGCAGCCGGATGCTGCTCTTCGGCGGCAACTCGCTGCGCGACGAGCTTAAAAAACACAACGTCAAATTCGGCGAAAGGCTGATGCCGCTGTCCGAGCAGAGATTTCTCTTTTACACCGATAAAATATAGTTTGTAGTTATATTTATTATGGATAAACTGTTCGCCGTCGATTGGAACTCAATCTTTATTCCGAGCAATTCCATTCTGGAAATCATCGTTCGCGGAACACTGATTTATTTTATCTGTTTCGCTTTCCTGCGCGTCGTGCGGCGCGGCGTCGGCGAAATCGGAATCACGGACATTCTGATTATCGTGCTGATTGCCGACGCCGCGCAAAACGGAATGAGCAGCGATTACAAATCGGTCACGGAAGGCTTCGCTTTAATCGGGACGCTGATTTTCTGGGATTATCTTTTCGATTTTCTGGGCACGAAATCGAAGTTTTTCGAGCACCTGCTCGACCCGCCCAAGATTCCGCTTATCAAAGACGGCGAGATGATTATCCGCAATATGCGAAAACAGATGATAACCAGAGAAGAATTACGCTCGCAGCTTCGCCTGCAAGGCGTCGAAGACGTTTCCGAAGTCCGGGAATGCTATCTCGAAGGCAGCGGAAGCATCAGCGTCATCAAGAAAAAACCCGACGACGACGTCAAAAAGCCCCGAAAAGCAACGCCTTAAATAATTGAGAACTGAGAACTGATAACTGATAGTGAAAAGCATTAACTATCAGCTATTAACTATCAACTATCAGTTATCAGTTCACAGTTATTCAGGTTGATTTTTTGTTTCATCCGTGCGACAATATTGCACATGAAACAGGCTAAAAAGTATCCCGCACCACAAATCAGCGAAGCGGTTTTTCGCGGCAGAAACTCGCTCTATAATTTTGAAGTCTATCCGATGAACGTCAGGTTCAACGAAGTTCCGGCGGTTTATATTATTTCCCGGCGCAAAATCGACCGTCACGGCAAAGGTCATCACTTTTTAGTTTGTATCGGGCAAACCGAATCTCTGGTTGAAGATATAAAAAAACACCGGCGCGGAAAATGCGTGAAACAACTGAAAGCCGACACGGTTTCCGTGATTCTGGAAGACGACGAGCGAAAGCGCCTCGAAGTGGAAAACGACATCAAAGCCGCTCACGCAATCCCGTGCCGTCGCGAAGCAACAGGCGCGGAATTCGTTTTCGAGCCGCTCGAAAAATTTGTTCCTCAGAACCTAAATACCGCATCGAAAGAAACCGCTCGCCGAGCGCCGAAAAACGAAGCTCCGGTTAAGCTCCCGAAACAATCCGCGCCGAAACAGCCGGAAGTAAAAGCGGAAGCGAAAATCGAGGCTTCAAAGCCGAAAAAAGCGAAACAAAAACCAATCGAAAACAGAGCTAAAGCCGATTCCCGAACAATCAGCCCGGCTCCGAAAAAACAGAAAGCAGGGGAAAAGCCGACCGCGCCTGAAGCGAAGAAAACCGTCCGAGCGGATAAAAAGACGGCTGAGACGAAAGATAAAACGAAAGTTCCGGAAGCAAAAACTCGGAAAGCGGAAGTCTCAAAAGCGAAGGAAGATTCGGCAAACACCGTCAAAACAAAGGCTGATAAAAAAGCTGAAGCTTCGCAGACGAAAAAGCTCGGTCAGGCGAAGGCGAAGATTGAGAAAAAACAGCCGACGGCAAAAACCGCTCCGGTTTTGAAAAAATCGGGCGGCAAACAAATCAAGCCGCAAGCCGAAAACAAAGTCGAAGCTTCAAAATCCAGGCGCGGCGCGCAGAAAATTAAGCAGGCTGAGACGCGGAAAACCGATAAAGCGAAAGCCGGTAAATTGAAAATTAATAAAGCCGGGGCGATTGAGACGGCGAAAAAAACCGCCCGGAAATCCGTCGACGCAAAATTGGCGAAGACGGTTAAAGCCTTAAAAACAAAGGCTGATGAAAAGGCTAAGACTAAAATCGATAATAAAACCGGAACGAAAATAAAAATTTCAGCCGAAACGAAAACCAAACGAAAAGCATCGGGCAAAGCCGAAACGGGCGCGGATTTGAAAGCTGCGAAACCGTTGAAAATCAATCCGACGGCAAAAGTCTCGGGCAAAACGACAAAGCCCGAAAAGGCTAGGCAGGAAACCAAAGCTAATCAACGGGCAAAGGCGAAGGGAAAAGTCGAAGCTTCCAAGTCCGCAAAGCCTGTCCGTGACAGTAAGAGCAGCGGCGGCGGCAGCCGCCCGAAAGTCAAAGCGAACACAAAACCGGAAATCGGCATCAAATCTCCCGTAAAAGGCAAGGAAAATCGTTTGAAATCCTCACCGCGCAAGCGGCTTGCCTTTTAACAAATTCAAACGTATTATTAAAGTTTGCGCTGCGGCGCGGATTTTGAATATAGACAGGGTAAGAAAGAAAATGAAAGCTGAAATTCATCCGAAATACGAAGAAATCACGGTCGCCTGCGCGTGCGGCAATCAATTTAAGACCCGCTCGACGATGAAGGACGATTTGCACATCGAAATCTGCTCGGAATGCCATCCGTTTTTCACCGGCAAGCAGAAACTGGTTGACACCGCCGGTCGCGTTGACCGCTTTAACAAACGCTACGCTCGCAAATAATTATTTGATGCGCGTTTTTGCGATACATTATTAGCCGCTTAAAAATCTGACGCCGACGCTATTCACGCGCCGTTCACTCTTGGTGTAAAATGCCGACAGTAGAGAACGGAA
Organism: Acidobacteriota bacterium; assembly: GCA_030860665.1. GTDB lineage: Bacteria > Acidobacteriota > Blastocatellia > Pyrinomonadales > Pyrinomonadaceae > JALZHR01. Next base: position 4,165 of record JALZHR010000561.1, on the reverse strand, counting down.
GCTGCCGAAAAAGCGCGGCGTCTTTGTTTTTTCCGATACTTCCGCACGGATTTGCGATTCAGGGTTGATTAGACATCTTTAGTAGTAAGTTTCAAATCAAAGGAATGACTATGAAAAAGTTTTTATCGTTATTTTTATCAATCGAGCGCGACCTGATAGTCGGCGGGCAAGCCGTCATCGAAGGCGTGATGATGCGCACGCCGAGCGCGTATGCCATCGCCTGTCGCAAATCCGACGGCACAATCGTCCATATGGCTGAACCGCTGCCGAAATGGAGCGACAAATATAAAATTCTGAATTTTCCGGTGATTCGCGGCGGCGCGACCTTGATTCAATCTATGGCGCTCGGCGTCAAGGCGCTGAATTTTTCCGCCAACATCTTTGAAGAGGACGCCAACGCCGAAAAAGAAAAAGTTAAAGCGACGGAATTAGCGACGGAAGCCGTTCTAGCCGAGGGCACGACGGACGAAAAATTTCTGAAAGCTCCGGCGAAAGTGACGATGCCGGAAAAATCGAAGGCGAAGCCGAAACAGGCGGCGGGCGCAATCGGCTCGATAATCTTCGCGCTGCTTTTTAACATCCTGCTTTTCATCGTCGCGCCGCTGGTTTTGACCAATTTTCTGTTCATCGCGCTCGGCTGGGCTGAAAGCCCGGCGATTGCCGCCGAAGCCGGCTGGTGGGAAATCGCGAAGGCTTACGTCTGGGAAATCAAGCCCGCTTCGTGGATTGCCTTTAACCTGATTGACGGTCTCGTCAGAATGCTTTTCTTCGTGATAATGATTTTTTCGATGTCGTTTTTAAAAGACATCAAACGCGTTTTTCAATATCACGGCGCGGAGCACAAAACGGTTTTCACCTGGGAAAAAGGCTTGGATTTGACGGTCGAAAACGCGCGCGTGCAGCGACGCCAGCACCCGCGCTGCGGCACTTCGTTTCTGATGATTGTGATGCTGGTCGCCATCGTTTTGTTTTCGGTGATTAAATTCGACGCCCTCTGGATGAATCTTTTAGTCAGAATCCTGCTGATGCCGCTCGTCGCCGGGCTTTCGTATGAAATCATCCGCTACGCGGCGAAAAAGGAAAGCAGCTTTATCTTTAAATTTATGACGCTGCCCGGCATCTGGCTGCAAAACATCACGACGCAGAATCCGGACGACGACCAATTGGAAGTGGCGATTGAGGCGTTGAACCAATCACTGAAGCTCGAACCGATTGAGACAGAAGAAGTTCCGCTTATAAACAGAGAATTGGAAGTAGTCGTTTAAGTTTTGAGGCAAAAACAATGAGCGCAGTTTTGGAAAGAACAATTACCGGAAAAATGACGGCTGAGGAATTTGAAGTTTCGCCGTTTGCCGAAACGCACGAATTAATCAGAGGAGAATTGTATCCGATTATGCCCGCCGGAACTTTGCATGGAATTATTACCACGAGACTTAGCAGACATATTGGCAATTTTGCCGATGAAAATGATTTAGGCGAAGTTACCGCCGCCGAAACCGGCTTTAAACTGGTAAATCAATCGACGGTCGGCGCGGATGTCGGTTTTATCGGCAAAGAAAATCTTGCAAAATTCGGCGTTCCCGATTCGTTCTTTCCGACTGCTCCCGATATTGCCGTCGAAGTCGTTTCGCCGAGCAATTCGAGCGAGGAAATTTCGACAAAGGTTGAAGATTATTTGAGTTCGGGAAGTCGTCTGGTGTGGATTGTCTATCCTAAAAGAAAGGTCGTTGTCGTTTACCGCGCGAATAATACGGTTAGCTTCCTGCACGAAAACGATGAGTTGGACGGCGAGGACGTTTTGCCGAATTTCCGCTTGCCGCTTACCAGGATTTTCGACAACTTACCGCTGCAAACAGAAGAATAATTTTATGTTAGAGAAACTTGAACAAATCGAAAAAAACTACGAAGAGCTGACCGCGCAGGTTTCCTCGCCCGAGATTATGTCGGATATGAAGACGTATGCCAAGACGATGAAACAGCATCGCAGTCTGGGCGAAATCGTCGAAAAATATCGCGAAGTCAAAAAAATGCGGCAGGATTTGGAAGGCGCGCAGGAGCTTCTGGAACTCGCCGACGATGCAGAGATGCGCGAGATGGCGCAGATGGAAATCGACGACATCCAGGCGCGGCTGCCGCAAGCCGAAGAAGAATTAAAAGTTCTGCTGCTGCCGAAAGACCCGAACGACGAAAAGAACGTCATTCTGGAAATCCGCGCCGGAACGGGCGGCGACGAAGCGACGCTGTTTGCGGGCGAAATCCTGCGAATGTATGCGCGCTACGCCGAGCGTCAGGGCTGGAAATTCGACGTGATGGAAGCGTCCGACACGGGCGTCGGCGGAATCAAGGAAGCCATCGTGATGATTGAAGGCGACCGGGTTTACTCGAAAATGCGTTACGAATCGGGCGTTCACCGCGTCCAGCGTGTGCCGCAGACGGAAACTTCCGGTCGCATTCACACTTCGGCGATTACGGTCGCCGTTCTGCCCGAAGCCGAAGAAGTCGATGTTCAGATTAATCAAAACGATTTGCGTATCGACACTTTCTGCTCGTCCGGTCCCGGCGGTCAGTCCGTCAACACGACTTATTCGGCGGTTCGCCTGACGCACTTGCCGACGGGCGTCGTCGTCTCGATGCAGGACGAAAAATCGCAGATTAAAAACCGCGAAAAAGCGATGCGCGTTCTGCGCGCGCGCCTTCAGGAAATCGAAGAACAGAAACAGCACGACGCATTGGCGAGCGAGCGAAAATCGATGGTCGGCAGCGGCGACCGCTCGGAAAAAATTCGCACCTACAATTTCAAGGAAAACCGCGTCACCGACCACCGCATCGGCTTGACGATTTACCAGCTTCACCTTTTTATGGAAGGTATGATTGACGAAGTCATCGACGCGCTGGTTTCGCATTTTCAAGCCGAAAAACTGAAAGCCGACGCCGTCGCCGCGTAAACCGAAGAATCTATGCCAGCCGTTCCGAAAACTCTGCCGAGCGCAAAAGATTACCTTGATTTTGAACGCAAGGCGGAGTTTCGTCACGAATTTTACAAGGGCGAGATTTTCCAGATGTCCGGCGCGAGCCGCGAACATAATATTCTTGTGACTAATCTGGTTACGAGCGCAAATTCGCAACTTCGCGGAAAACCGTGTGAAACGTATTCAAACGATATGCGCGTTCACATTCCGGCGACCGGGCTTTTCACTTACCCGGATGTCATTATTGCATGCGGCGAGCCGAAATTTCTGGACGACGAATTCGACACGCTTTTGAATCCGGTTGTTCTGATTGAAGTTCTCTCGCCGACGACCGCCAGTGACGACCGCGGCAGAAAATTCTGGCATTATCAGAGCATCGAATCGCTGCGCGAATATCTTCTGGTTGCGCAGGACGAAGCTCGCGTCGAGCATTTGATAAAACAGGCTGACGGGCGCTGGCAGGTTGCCGAATACACTTCGATTGAGAAGGAAATCGAGCTTCCGTCAATTGAAATTACTTTGAAATTAAGCGAAATTTACGAACGGGTTTTGAAAAATTAAGCGGAAGAATGGAAGTCACGCGGCTTTATCTCATCAGACACGGGCAATCCGCCGGAAATGCCGAAGGGCGTTTCGGCGGTCATTCCGCCACGCCGCTTTCCAAGCTCGGCAGACAGCAAGCCGAGCTGACCGCAAAAGCCCTGGCTAAAGAGCGCATCACGGCGATTTATTCGAGCGATTTGCTGCGCGCCGTGCAGACCGCCGAGCCTCTGGCGCGAGCTTTAAATCTACAAATTAACGCGACGGAAACCTTTCGCGAGCGGCACGTCGGCGTCCTCGAAGGACTGACTTTCGACGAAGCGAAAAAAGAGTTTCCCGAAGATTATCACGCACTGGTCAACCGCGAGCTGGCGCACGTCATCACGCGCGGCGAAAGCTATCACCAACTGCTCGAACGCACGACCGGCGTTCTGGGCGAAATTCTCGAAAAACACAAAGGCGGGCGCATCGCGATTTTCGCGCACACGGGAACGATTTGCTTCCTGACGCTGCACATTATCGGCGCGATTCACCCGGAAACGACCTCGACGCCGTGGCTGATTACTTCCAATTGCGGGATAAACCGTTTCGAGTTTCGCGGGCGCAGCAACGTCCGCATCGTCGCGCTCAACGACACGCGCCACCTGATGCAAATC
>JALZHR010000341.1 GCA_030860665.1 Acidobacteriota bacterium | reverse complement strand
TTGATTGCTCGGACGTATCAACGGCGATTTTGTCCCAGTATGTTTTAAAGTTCGTGACGATGCGCACCTCGCGGCTGGCGGACAAAAATTTTCCGGTCAAATCCACGATGACCGTCTGCGGGCGACCGACTGAGATTCCGATGCGGTCAATCACTGTCTGCCACTCGCCGCGCCCGTTCTTGACCTGCAATTTCGGCAGAAACAAGGATTTTCCGCTCTGCGAAGCGGCGAGATTGTCCGACGAAAAGGCGTAATCCGTCCAGCCCGTCAAAAGCAGCAGCGTTCTGCCGCGAAAATCCTTTTTGTCGTCCAGATTCAGAGTCAATTCGTGCTTTTCGGCGTAGCCGCGAATGTTCAGCGATTTGAAAGAATCGTAAAAGCGGCGGTCGAGCTTTTCGATTTCCGGCAGAACGTTTTTTCGATTGCCGTCGATGGCTGAAAGCGGCGCGCGTTCATTGCGGGTTGAATATAAAATCCGCCGCCCGGCGGTCGGGATTCCCAAGCCTTCATTCGGGTAAACTTCCGCGCCCGCGTCGTGCTCGACGGCGACGAGCTTCAAATGGTCGAGAAACAAAACTTCTTCCAGCTCGTTCGTCACGCGGATTTCGTATTTTCCGTCTTTCGGCTTTAGCTGGTCGGACGTAATGCGCACGAATTCGTCGGAATCGGGATAATGATAAACGCCCGCCGACTGCCAGTTGCCCATCTCGCCGCCCCCCAGAAAATCGGTGACGAACTCGAATTTTTCGCCGTTCCAGGTATACAGATACGGGCACGACGAAGGCTTGCGGTCAAGCTCCTCGATTTTGAAAGGCGGAAAATTCTTCGCCGTTTTCCCTGTTTTTCCGGGAAATTCGACTTCCGCCTGCACGACGCCCGAAGTCCAGATGACGCGCACGGCGTCCGGTTTTTCGCGCCTGCCCAGACCGAAATGCGCCTGCGACGGCGCGGGCGCGGGGCTTGCCGCGTAAGTTTCGAGCTTTTGCGCGAGGCTTCCCGCCCGCAAATCGATTTTCGCGCCGATTGCCGTGCGGTTGGAAACGCGTCCCTGCAAAAGCAGAACTTCCGCGTTGTTCGCGGAGCCGCCGTCGTTTCTAAAAAAACGCGGCGTTCCCTTTTTATCGAAAGTCAATAAATCGACGTCGCCGTCCGCGTCAATATCGGCGGACAGAATCCGGTTTGAGCCAGCGAGGTCGGCGGTCGTTTTAAAGATTTTGCCCGTCGCCGCCGACCATTCGCCCGCGCCGCCGAGATTTCTCGAAACGACGAAGCCTTTCGGCGTGACGGCGAGCAAATCGAGCAGACCGTCGTTGTCGTAGTCGAGAAACTGCGCCGACGTCGCGTTTTCCGTTCCGGCGGGCGCGTCGCGCATCTGAAATTTGCCGCGCCCGTCCGAAACGGCGAAGACGCCGCGCGCGCCTTTTTTTCCGAAGAAAAAGTCAACGAAGCCGTCCTTGTTGAAATCGCCCGCCGCGACGCTCGTCCAGGCGGCTTTCTGATTCAAGCCGACTTCGGCGGCGACGTCGCGAAAAGTCGAATCGCGCAGATTGCGGAATAAAACCGGGTTATCCTGCGACGGCAGCACGAGCAAATCTATGTCGCGCCGGTTGTCGTAATCGGTCGGCACGACGGCGACGGCGTTCGTTTCGCGATTGATTTTCGCTTCCGCCGAATAATCGACGAAAGTCGCGTCGCCGTTGTTGCGAAAAAGACGGCTGCCCGACTTTCCCGTTCCGGCGACGAAAATATCCAAATCGCCGTCGTGGTCGGCGTCGACAAACGCGCACGACGGCGCGGGAAGCGCGCCGGCTGCGGCGGGAATTTTGGCTTTGGCGGTCACATCCGCGAATTTGCCCCTGCCGAGATTTTTATAAAGCGAATAGCTTCCGGCGCGCGCAACGAACAAATCGGGCAGGTTGTCGTTGTCGAAATCGCCCGCCACGATGCGAAATCCGACGTCCGCCCGCGCGCGCGCGAAATCGCCCGCCGCAGCCCGCGCGTCAACGAATTTTCCGCCGTCGTTGCGAAAAATCGCGGCTGGATTCGTCATCGCGACGTCCAAATCGCCGTCGCCGTCGGCGTCGAATAAAACCGCGTCGTTAAACGCCGGAGAATTTTTCGGGCGGGCGAGCGGCAAACCGACGCTCGCTTCCTGAAACGCAATTTTCGGCTCGGTTTTATCGACCAGCTCCGTTTCCGCGCCGGTCGAAGCGACGGCTTCGGCGTATCGTCCCTGTTCGAGATAATTCTGACCGATAGCGGTCGCCGCGCCGCTGTTTCTGAGCGACTGAAAACGCGCCATCAATTGCCGACCTTCCTCGCGCGCGTCGGTGCGCAGCAGCACGGTCGCCAGATTATATATCGCCGTCGAATTATACGGCTCTGCTTCGAGCGCGCGGCGAAAAAACACGCTCGCTTCTTCGTATTTGCGCTGCTGGATGTAAATCTGACCGAGATTGACGCTTGCGCCGACGTCCTGCGGGTCGGACGCCAGAATTTTCTGAAAATAATTGATTGCTTCTTCGGTGCGGTTCTGATTTCTGGCAATCAGCCCGAGAATGTAGACGGGCTGCAGGCGCGCGGGCGCAAGCTCGGAAGCGGTTTGCGCGGCTTGCCGCGCCGCGTCCAGTTCCTGAAGATTAAACAGCGCGATTGCCAAATTGATTTGCGCCAGCTCCAGTTTCGGGTCAATCGCCAGAGCGCGGCGAAAGCTCTCCGACGCTTCCCTGTAATTGAATTGTTCGAGCTGCGCGACGCCGATGTTGTTGGCGCGATACGCGTCCTCGCGATTTGTCGCCGCCGGGGAAAATTCTTTGTTCGTTTGAGCCGAAACTTTCGGAAAATCAGTCAGCGGAAAAATCTGCCAGACGACGATAAAAAAGGCGAGTAAAATCGATACCGAAACCAAACCGCGCAAAGTTATGACCATAAAAACATCATAGCAATTTTGGCGGCGCGTAAACTACTGCGGGCAGAATTTACCGCCGTTTGAGATTTAAAATTATTTCCGGCGGCGCGCAAAATGTGAAAAAGGAAATTCTGAATTCTATAACGGGTTGCAGAATTGCGCGACCAAACAGAAGCCCGCGCGTGAGCAAGGGCGCTCTTGAAAGG
>JALZHR010000501.1 GCA_030860665.1 Acidobacteriota bacterium | reverse complement strand
CGATTCGGCTGGACGAAATCGAGCAGCACGAAAGCAAAACGCAGGAAGCCAGAAGCTGCACGATTCTGGTCGTGGACGACAGCCCGACCGTCAGAAAACTGATTTCCGGCAAGCTCGAAAAAAGCGGTCACACGGTCGTGCTGGCGGTTGACGGAATGGATGCGCTGGCGAAAATCGGCGAGGTCGTGCCGGATTTGATTCTGCTCGACATCACGATGCCGCGAATGGACGGTTACCAGGTCTGCAAGCTCATCCGCAGCAACAATTCGACCAAAGACGTGCCGGTCGTGATGATTTCCGGCAAGGACGGCTTTTTCGATAAAGTTCGCGGGCGGATGGCTGGCACGACCGGCTACATTACAAAGCCTTTCGGACCGGACACGCTGATGCGCACCATCGACTCTTATTTGAACTAAAGCGAAAAGGCGAAAGGCGAAAGGCAAGAATTTAATTTCTTACTTTTGCCTTTTGCCTTTCGCCTTTTGCCTTCGCCTTTGCCTTCTTATTTTATGCAGGATTTTACGCCCGAAAATTTGGCTGACATCGATTTCTCCTCGCTGCTGGAATTAGCGGAAGCCAGCCTCAGTTTTCTCGACGAAAGACCTGCGCGGGCTTACGGCGAGAAATACGTCGTTTTCGCGCTCGACGAGGAATTCTACGCCGTTCACTCGAACCTCGTCGCCGAAGTTTTAAGCCCTCTGCCGGTCACGCCTCTGCCCGGCGTTCCCGAATGGCTTTCGGGCGTCACGAATCTGCGCGGCAAAATAATTTCGGTCGTCGATTTGCGAAAATTCTGGAAAAAGAAGCCCGCCGCCGCCGCTGCCGCCTCGTTACAAAAAAACAAGCTCATCGTCCTGCGCTCCGCCAAAGACGACACGAAGATTGCGTTTACCGTCGACCGCCTGAGCGAAATCGTCACGCTCGCGCCGCAGGACATTAAATTTTCCGCCGCCGATTTTGAAAATTCTTTCCCGACGCTGTTCGGCAAAGCGGCGCATAAATCACACACTCTGCTTTTGTTCGACGCGGAAAATCTCCTCTCGTCGCTCAGCCTCAGCGAGCTTCAATCCTATTAATGAACTAACCAACGAACGGAAAGAAAAATATGGCAAAAACTTCCGCAAATTCCCTGCTCAACTCCTTGAAGGGAAAAATCTGGCTCGCCAGCGTCGGGCTGGCTTTTTTTATTTGCATCTTCGGTTTGATTTCCTATCTTATCATCTCGTTTCTGACGACCGACACGCTTTACGCCGTTTTTATTCCGTTCGTTTCCGCCGCTTTTTCAGTGGTTATTTTCGGCTGGTGGCTGGCGGGCGAGGTGGTCGCGCCGGTCGAAAAAGTCTCGCTGCTGGCGAAAAGTCTGGAACGCGGAGTTTCCGCCGGATTGCCGAAAACTTCCGGCTCGACCGAAACCGACGAACTGCTGGAAACCCTGCAGCGCATCAGCCAGCAGGTGCAAAAGCTCGTGCACGCGATGGACGAAGCCGCAGCCGGCAAGCTCGAGAGCGCGCTCGCCTCGAATTCCAGCTCTGACCGCGTCAGCCAGACTTTCCAGAAGCTGCTCGCCAAAGTCTCCGAATCGATTCACGCCAAGCAGGAGCTGGAAAAACTGGAACGCGCCGTGAGCGAGCTTTCCGCCGAAGTCGAGCACATCAAATCCGGCAACCTGGACGCCGAGATAAATTCGGATTTCAAAGCGACCAGAGAGCTTTCGACGACGATTAAATTTCTGGTCGAGAACCTGAGCGAAATCGCCGCGCTCGTCAAAAACAATTCACTCGGCGCGCATTTACGGCTGGTCGAATTGCAGAAAATGATTCAGGAAATGGTTCAGCAGGACGAAACGCGCGCGCAGGAAATGAATCAGGCTTCCGTCTCGCTGAAAAAAGTTCCGCAGATTGTACAGAAAATCTCCGAAGAGCTTTCCGGCTCAGCGCAAACCGCCAACCATTCAATCGAAAAGGCGCGCCACGGAACGCAGGCGGCGCAGCAGAATCTCGACGCCGTCAGCGGCTTGCGCAGGCAGATTCAGGAGACGCTCAACCGCATCCAGCGGCTGAACGAACGCTCGCAGGAAATCAATAAAATCGCCAAGACGGTCGAAGATTTGGCGCAGCGAACGAGCCTGGTCGCGCTGAACGCTTCGATTCAGGCGACGGAACTCGGCGAAAAAGGTCGCGGGCTCGCCGTCGTCGCCGAAGAAGTCGAGCGGCTGGCGGAACGCGCCGGAAATACCAACAAGCATATCTCGACGCTGAATCACGCGATTCAGACGGAAATCGGCGAAGTCGCCCGCTCGCTGGAAACGACCGTCGGCGAAACGGCGAATCTGTCCAAATACGCGATTGAAACCGGCAACGCTCTCGGCGAGCTGGAACGCTACATCGCCACGGTTCTGAATCTGCAAAACAAGGTGATGTCCTACACGCGCGAGCAGACGAGCGAGACGGAAGCGGCTTTCGAGGTGTTCATCGGCGGCATTTCGGAAACGGAAATCGCAGCGGCTTATCTGAAGGATTCCGCCCTGAAAATCGCGAAGCTGGCTGACGCGATGGAAGAATTACAGCAGGCGGTCGCGCCGCTTAAATTACCGGGCAGCGGCGACGGCGACGGCATCAGCGGCGGCGCAAGTGTTGGTGAAGAAATCAATCCCGCGCCGGATTCATTTGCCGATTCAAATTACAGCGCCGCCGTTTACGAAGAAGAATTTTCCGTCTAGCAATCATCTCCCGGAGCAACTCAAATGAGGCAAAAATCCATTCTGCAAAATCTTTTAATCCGAATTTCGTCGATTCTTTCCGTCGTTTTTCTGCTGCTCGGCTTGGTTTTTATGTTCACGGCGTATTTCGACCGCGAATCGGACGCTTTCGCCGGTCTGATGGTGATGTCGCTCGCCGCCGGGCTGGCGATTTTTTCGATTGTGGCGACGAATCTTTCGATGTTTCAGCTCGGCGGCGAGATAAAGGAGGCGGCGCTTATCGCCAGCCAGCTTTCGCAGGGCGAAATTTCCTTTGATTTGGACGAAGAATCCGGCGGCGGCAGCGGCGGCAGCGAGCTGAAAAATGCGCTCAAACAAATCGCCGACAATCTGGCGGAAAAAACCGCCATCGCCAACCGGATGGCGACCGGCGATTTGTCGGCGGACGTTGTGCCGCATTCCGAGGCGGACGTTTTCGGCAGTGCGTTCCAGAATATGATTGACAAACTGCGCGTGCTGGTTCAGACCGAGGAAGAGCGCAACCGCCTGCACAAATCAATCACCAAATTATTAAACGAGGTTTCGGAAGTCGCCGCCGGAGATTTGACCGTGCAGGCTGAAGTTTCGCCGGAAATGACGGGCGCCATCGCCAAAGCGTTCAATTCGATGACCAAAGAGCTGCGCTCGCTCATCAAGCAGGTCAAGGACGTCACGTTCCAGGTCAGCAATTCGGCGAACGCCATCAACGACACGACCGAGCAACTGGCGCGCGGCTCCGAGGCGCAGGGCTCGCAGATTTCGCGCACGACGGCGGCGATTGCCGGTATGGCTTTGCAGATTCAGGAAGTTTCCAGCAACGCTCTGCTGTCGGCGCAGGTCGCGGGCGATTCGCTGGACAACGCGCGTTACGGCACGAAAGCCGTGCAGGACAACATCAACGCGATGAACTCAATTCGCAACCAGGTGCAGGAAACCGCCAAGCGCATCAAGAAGCTCGGCGAGCGCTCGCAGGAAATCAGCCAGATTGTCAATCTTCTGGACGACCTTTCCGACCGCACCGGGCTGCTGGCTTTAAACGCCAGCCTGCAAGCCGCGGCGGCGGGCGAATCGGGACGCGGCTTCGCCATCGTCGCAGAAGAGGTCGAGCGGCTGGCGGAACGCTCGAACAGCCTGACGCAGCAAATCGCCAATCTCGCGCAGACGATTCAGACCGAGACGAAAGACGTGGTCGCGTCGATGGAAGAAACGATTCACGAAGTCGTCGTCGGCTCGACCTTAGCCGACAAAGCCGGGCACGCGCTGGTCGAAATCGAGCAGGTTTCCAACCGTCTCGCCGGTCTTATCCAGTCGATTTCCGAATCCGCCAAGCAGCAGGCGAACAGCTCCGAGGATATTTCCAAAGCGATGGCGAATATCTCGAAAGTCACTGAATTGGTGCAAATCGGCTCGAAACGCGCCGCCGATTCGGTCAAAATGCTGGTCGCCCTCTCGGACGAGCTGCGCACGTCGGTCGCGCCCTTCAAGCTGCCGGACGAAAAATTTCTGCGGCGAAAATCCGCGCCGGAAACAAACGGAATTTATCTTAATTAGTCGGTTGTTCGTCGTTAGTTGTTCGTTGAGCTTAAACAGAGAACGTAACTTTCATTCAACCAGCGACGAACGACGAACGACGAACAACTGACCGCTAACCTTATGGACGCTGAACTTTTACAGGGATTTATCGAAGAGGCGCAAAGCTATCTGCCGACGATTCGGCAGGGCGTCGAGCTTTACGCGGCGGACTGCGCGCGGACGGAAGATTTAAAAACCGCTTATCGCCAGGTGCATACGATAAAAGGCGCGGCGCTGATGGTCGGGCTGGCGGAAATCGGCGCGTTCGCCAAAACGTTTCAGGACGAGCTGGATGCGGTCGTTTCCTCGAAATCTCCCCTGTCAGGGGCACAAGCCGCCGATTTTTTTAATAAAACGGCGCAGCTCGAGGAAATGTTTGCCGCCGTCGAATTAAACGCCGAGCCGCAGCCGGACGAGCCGGAAAATTTTTCCTTTGAAGAGAGTTTTTTTGAAGTTACGCCGCCGCACTTGCCGCAGCACGAGGCTCAACCGGCGGCGACTTTTGAAATCGACAAGGAAATGCTCGAAATCTTCGCGCTCGAAGCCGAAGAACATTTGCGCGCCATCACCGCCAATCTCAACCTGCTGGAACAAAATCCCAACAACCGCGAGGCGCTGCTGGAAATCCGCCGCAGCTCGCACACCTTGAAAGGCTCAGCCGGAATCGTCGGTTTTCACAAGCTCGCGGCGCTGGCGCACGCGCAGGAAGATTTGCTCGATTACCTGGCGGAAAACGAAACCTGCGGCGCGGTCGACAACAAAGCGGTTTTCAAAATTCTGATGGCTTCGACCGATTGTCTCGAAGCCATCAGCGCGGGCAAGGATTCGCCCGAACTGGAACAGAAAATCGCGGAAATTCACGCCGGTTTCCGGCAGGTTCTGGCGCAATTGAAAACCTCGGAGCTGCCCGGCATCGCCGAAACGCAAATTCCGATGCCTGCGGCTGTAGGCGAAATTAAAACGCCGATGCCCGCCGCCGATACTCCGGATGAAATTCAGTGTGCGGCAACGGCGGCAGCAGCGGCAGATTCGGTCGCACCGCCCGTCGCCGGGACTAAACCGGAAGCCGCCGCAGTAATCGTCGAGACGAGCGCCGAAAGCCAGCCGCAGGTGGAAATTCACCAAACGCAGAGCGCGAATCAAAATCGCGCGGTCATTCGCGTTTCGCTCGAAAGATTCGATGATTTGGTCAGGCTGGTCAGCGAAATGGTCGTCAGCCGCTCGGCTTTCGAGCAGCGACTGTCGAATCTTAAACGACAAGTCGAGGAATTGCATCACAGCACGCGCCGCCTTCAGCGCCTGAGCGGAAAAATCGAAACCGATTTCGGCGCGCCCGGAAACGCGCATCTCCCGCCGTCCGCTTACAGCCTCGCGCAAGCGCCGGTTTACGCGTTTGACGACGCGGCGGCGGAAGAATTCGATTTGCTGGAATTCGACCGCTACACCGAATTTCACCAGGTAACGCGCGAGCTGGTCGAAACGACTTCCGACGCGTCCGCCATCAACAGCGAGCTGGATAATCTGGTCGCCAATCTGAGCCTGCTTTTCGACACGCAGCGCAGCCTGTTCGACGAGATGCAGGACAAGCTCATCCGGCTCAGAATGGTTCCGCTTTCGACGCTCGAAGGGCGATTGCAGCGCACGGTTCGCGTCGCGGCGGACGAAGAAGGAAAATCCGCGGATTTGCTGATGGAATGCGACAATCTGGAAATCGACTCGGAAATTCTGCACGTGATTGTCGAGCCGCTGCTGCATCTTTTGCGCAACGCCGTCGCGCACGGCATCGAATCCGCCGAAGCCAGACGCCTTCTCGGAAAACCGGAAAAAGGTCTTATCACCGTGCGCGCCTACAGCGAGGGAACGCACATTATTTTGACCGTGACGGACGACGGGCGCGGAATTGCCGCCGAAGCGCTGAAGAAAAAAGCCGCCGGGCTGGGTTTTATCTCGCCCGCCGAAGCCGAGGCGATGACGGAAGAAGACGCTTTTTCGCTGATTTTTCTGCCCGGGCTTTCCACGGCGACTTCCGTCAGCCAGGTTTCCGGGCGCGGCGTCGGGATGAACGTCGTAAAATCCAGTATTATGCGCCAGCAAGGCTCGATTTCCGTCCGCAGCACGCCGCAGAAAGGCACTACCTTCACGCTGCGCGTTCCGACCACTTTAGCCATCACGCGCGTTTTGCTGGTCAAAGCCGCCGGTCAGACCTTTGCCTTTCCGCTTAAAATCGTGCGCCGCGTGACCGAAATTTCGCAGAGAGATTTTGAGCGGGCGCGCCTGGAAAACTCGCTGACCATCAACCGGAAAAATTACGCTCCGGCTCATCTGAACGAGCTTTTGGGCTTGCCGCTTCAATCCGTGCCCGTGCAGCAGCACGAATCCGCGCGCGTGCTGCTGCTGCTGATTGAAACTTCGGAAAATTCTTACGCGCTGGCAATCGAGCAGGTTCTGAAACCCGAAGAAATCGTCATCAAACCGCTCGACAATCCTTTAAGAAGCGTCCCCGAATTTCTCGGCGCGAGCATTCTGGGCGACGGCTCGGTCGTGCCCGTCCTCGATTTGATTCCGCTTCTGCAAAAGCGCGCCGCGCAAATTAGAAAACAGAAACCGCAGCCGCCGCAGCAGCACGAAAACCGGAAGCCGAAAACCGAATTCTCCGTGCTGATTGTCGACGACAGCCCGAGCGTTCGGCAAATCAACTCGAAGATTGTCAAAAACGCGGGCTGGCAGGTTCTGGTGGCGAAAGACGGGCTGGAAGCGCTCGAAACGCTGCAAGCCGCCGCTGAATTGCCGGACGTGATTTTAACCGACGTGGAAATGCCGCGGATGGACGGCTACGAGCTGCTCGCCACTTTGAAACGGCAGGAGCGATTGCGCCGCATTCCGGTCGTGATGATTACCTCGCGCGGCGGCGACAAGCACCGGCGCAAGGCTTTCGATTTGGGCGTTTCGGAATATCTGACCAAGCCTTACGAGGACAATATTCTGCTGGATAAAATAAAGACTTTAGCCGATTTCAGATAAATCATCCTCTCCGGAATGTAAAAACCAGAGTGCCGATTGCTCTGATGGGCTTTCCCTCCAGTAAAGTCGGCGCAAATTTCGATTTATACGCCGCAATCTCCGCCGCCGGCGTCAAAGTAAAATGGTCGGATTGGACGGCGCAGGCGTGAATCACCGTTCCCTGCTCGTCTATTATCACCTGAACCTGAACGCGTCCCTGCGCGCCTAATTGCTTGGCGTCTTCCGGGTAAAAGGGTTTTTCGAGGCTTAGCGCGCGCCCGTTCACAACGCCCAGCGTTATAATCTTCGCATTCCGCGAGTCGATTGTTCCGGTCGAGCCGTCTTTTGTTTTAAGATTTATCTGCCCGGAATATTTCTGCTTGAGCGCGGCTAAATCGTCTTCCATTTCCGCTTTTCTGAAGGCGCATTCCGCACGGTAATAAATGAGCGTCGTTTCGTTGTCGTCCGCTTTCGTATCTTTCGCCGTCACCACTTCCAGCAGGCGACTGAAAAGGCGTGCGGCTTTTTTATAATCTTTTTTCGTAAAGCTGATATTGGCTAGAGCGGACAGCGGTCTGGCGGTTTTAATCGAGCCTGCGCCGTCGGTTTTCTCGCGCCAGATTAAAGCCGTTTCGTAGAGTTTTTCGGCTGAATCCGTCTGTTTTCGATATTTTATAAAAGCGAGCGTTTCGAGCATTTCGGCAAAGGTCGCGCCGTTTTGTTTATCCAGCTCGGGAATATTTTTGTAAATTTCCAGCGCCGCCTCAAAAGCCTCTTCCGCCGCCCGCGTCTGGTTTCTGGCGTTCTGAATAAAGCCGAGATTTCTCAGGGCGAGCGCCGTTTCGAGATTTTTTCTGCCGAATATCTGCTCGGTCAACGCGACGGCTTTTTGCGCCGGCAGCAGGGCTTCGTCATATTTTTTCTGCTGAAAAAGTCTGACCGCTTCGGCGTTCGTTTTCTGCAAATCTTCTTTCGCCGCCGAATCGTTCGCCGGGGTCTGCGCCTGCATCTGCGCCAGCGCCGAAAACGATAACCAGACGATTAATAAAACGAGAGACTTTTTCATAATTTTATCTTTATTTTCGCGGCGGCTGGCTCGGGCGAATCTCGATTTTACTCGGCAGGCTGCGCGCGTCGTGTCCGAGCAAATCCACGACGACACGGGCGATGTCTCCGGGCTGCAATTGCCAGGCGTTTTCCGGCGAGACTTCGCCGCCGCCGAACTCGGTGTTGACCGAGCCGGGCGAAATCAGGCTGACCTTGATTTTGTCGTGACGGACTTCCTGCATCATCGCCTCGGTAAAGCCGTTCAAGCCGAATTTTGAAGCGTTGTAAGCCGCCATTTTCGGATGCGCATTCTGCCCGGCGAGCGAGGAAATATTGATGATGTAACCGCCGCCCCGCTCGCGCATCAGCGGAATCGCGTAATGACACGCGTAGAAAACGCCGAACAAATTCGTCTCCAGAACCCAGCGAAAATCGTCGGGCGAGATTTCGTCCACGGTTTTGCCGAAAACGCCGACGCCCGCGTTATTAATCAGAATATCGACGCCGCCGAAAACGCGCGCCGCTTCGTCGAGCATCATTTTCACCTGCGCTTCCGACCGTATGTCGCACACTTCGCCGTCGACCCTGCCGAGCGCGGAAAGCTCTTCGAGCGCCCGCTTGAGCGCGGATTTATCGCGCGCGCAAATGAAAACGTTCGCGCCCGCCTGCAATAAACTTTCGGCGACGGCGCGCCCGATGCCTTTCGTGCCGCCCGTGACGACGGCGATTTTATCTTTTAACTCCATTGAAATTTTTCCCGGCGAATCTTACTTTTTCTGCTGCTGCTGCGGCGGCGGCGAAGATTGATTCCGGGCGAAGGATTTTCTATCCGGCAATCGCGGCGCGTCCTGTCTTTGCAATTCCTTCCAGAGGATTGTGATGCTGCCGTCCGGATGAGTTCTGACAACGCGAAAAACGACGATAACGTCGAGCGGCTTGGCTTTGACTGCCGAATTGGCGTTTTCAACCCGGTAGGTAATCAGGCGCAGCGAGTAAGTGGAATTTTCCCTGAGCGGGTGCGACGTTTTATAAACGTATTTTCCGATTTGAAAGCCCCGCGACGCGATTTCAGCCTGGACAATTACTTCCTTTTTATCGGCTGACGGAACAAATTCCGCCATTTCGCGAATTCCGCTTGTCTGAAGCGTTAGATTCTCAATCGCGGTGTCGCCCAGATTTGTCAGAAAGCTCAGTGTTCGTATTTTCCGAACCTGAAAAGCCGCGTTATCCAGCGAAATGTCCGCCAGCGAGATGATTTTATAATCGTCGTCCTGAAAGGAATAAGCGCTGCCCTTTTCATCGAGATGCGCCGGGCAGGGTTCTTCGACATTATAAACCTTATGAGTCCGTTCACAGTTGGAAACGTCGTGCAGGCGAAAAATCCCGGTGCGCGGCTGTTTCAAAAAGGCGGCGAACTTAATTTTATCTTCGTCCTCGACGGCGACGGCGGCGAGGTCTTTTTCGGTCGGTTTAGGTCTGACGCGGGCGGCTTTGCGTTTCGGCGGCGTGACGACGGCAGGCAGTTTTTTTATAGGCTCTATCCGGCGCTCCTGCTGCATCCTCTCTCTCATCTCTGCCTGAGCCTCTGCACGAGGATTCAGAACCTGCCCTGCCGCGTCTCCGGCAAAGCTCGATAAGCCAAGAAATAAACCGATTTGAAGAATTCTCGCAGTTCTCATATTTTCCGTCCGCCTCAATGCTCTAAAGTTTGTTTTTTAAGATTTCGTTGACGATTTTCGGATTCGCTTTGCCCTGCGAGGCGCGCATCACCTGCCCGACAAAGAAACCGAAAAGCTTCTCGTTGCCCGCCCGATAAGCCGTCACCTGATTTTGATTGTTTTCGATAATTTCGTCAACAATTTTTTCGATTGCCGCGGCGTCGGAAATCTGCTCGAAGCCTTTTTCCCTGATGACTTCGGCGGCGGCTTTCCCGCCGCTGCGAAACATTTCGACCAGAACTTCCTTCGCCTGATTGTTGTTGATTTTTCCGGCGTCCAGAGTTTTGATTAACTCAGCCAGATTTTCCGCCGCGACCGGCGAATCGCCCGCCGACCGACCGGAATTGTTCAACTCGCGCAGAAGCTCCGACAATATGAAGTTTGCCGACACGCGCGGGTTGCCCGAGGCGCGCGCCGCCCGCTCGTAAAACTGCGCCAAATCCTTCTCCGTCACCAGCTGCGAGGCGTCCGCGTAGGACAGCTCGTATTCGCGCATAAAACGGTCGCGCATCGCGTCGGGCAGCTCCGGCATTTCCGCTTTGACCTGCTCGACGAATCCGGCGGAAACGACGAGCGGCTGCAAATCCGGCTCGGGAAAATAGCGGTAATCGTGCGCGTCCTCTTTCGAGCGCATCACGCGCGTGCGGTTGTTTTTCTCGTCCCAGAGGCGCGTCTCCTGGTTGACGCCCTCGCCCGATTCGTGCGCGGCGATTTGCCGCTCGATTTCGTATTCAATCGCCTTCTGCATAAAGCGCACGGAGTTTAAATTTTTCAGCTCGACCTTGTTGTTAAAGCCCGTGTCGCCGATTTTTCTGACCGAAACGTTCGCCTCGCAGCGCAGATTTCCCTTTTCCATATCGGCGTCGGACGCGCCGACCCATTGCAGCGCGCGCCGCACGTGATTGACGTAATCATACGCCTGCCACGAGGTGCGAAAATCCGGCGCGGTCACGATTTCCGCCAGCGGCGTCCCGGCGCGGTTCAAATCGATGTAGGAATATTTATCGACTTCCGGCAAGCCCTCGTGCACGTTTTTCCCGGCGTCTTCTTCCAGGTGCAGGCGGATGATGTGAATCGTCATCGGCTTCCACTCGACCGTTCGTCCCGATTCGTCGCGCTCGGAAGTCATAATCGTCAGCTCGCCGTTCGCCGAAAAAGGCTTGTCATACTGCGAAATCTGGTAGCCCTTCGGCAAATCCGGATAAAAATAATTCTTGCGGGCGAAAATCGAAGTCTCCTGAATCTCCAGTCCCAGAGCCAGCGCCGCCCGCGCCCCCAAATCGACCACGCGCCGGTTCAAAACCGGCAATGCGCCCGGCAAACCCAGACAAACCGGGCACGTATTAGAATTCGGCTCCTGCCCGAACCCGGTCGCGCAGGCGCAAAAAATCTTCGTCTCCGTCGCCAGCTGCGCGTGAATCTCCATCCCGATAACTGCTTCCCAACCGTTTTTCATAATTTTTTTAAACAAAATAAATGCGGATTATGCCTTTATCATAATCCGCATTCTGCATAAATTCAAAGGTTTCCCGAAGCGGCTCTCGGCGGATAGAGTTTCGATTCTTTTATCAGAGAAATGCGTCGAGAACTATCACCGCCCATTCATTGGCGTGATAATCGACCAGCCTTTGGTAAGCGTCGGAAAATAAAAAGCCGGTGATTGCGCCGATAAGCGCGGCGCCGGCGAGCAATGCCGCGCCAGCCAGCCAGCCGATGCCCGGAATAAAAAGCGCGATGATGAGCAAGCCGACCATTATGGCGACTCCTGCGCCGATGACGACCGGCTGGATGCCGATGTCGGAGCCCATCGCCGTCACATCGTCGTCGTCGACGCCGCAGTAATGACGACAACATCGCACCTGACCCGTCCCGCAGGCGCTGGCGCAGCACACCGACGACGGCGAACCGCATTCGTTATCCGGCGAGCAGGAGCCGCCCCAATCGGGCGGTGTCGGGCAGGTCGGCGACGGCGACGGCGGTTCTGCGCTCGGAAACGGGTGGCAGAGAGTCAGCGTGTGTCCCAATTCGTGCATTAAAACTATCGCGCTGAAGCTGCCGACCATCGTCGTACGCGAGACAATCAAAGTTTTACCCGGTTGGTCCGCCTGACCGTTTTTTGAGCCTTCGATCGACGGCACGAAAAGAGCGTAACGATAATGGTTTTTCCTTTCGTTAAATTGCCTGGTCGGATGATAATCCGACTTCATTTTCTGGAAGCTCACCTCCGCTTCATAAGGCAGAATTTCTCCGCCGCCCAGATAGCCGTCGTCTATTCGGGTTGAAATCCTGTGAAAGTAAAATTGAGAAGCGACCAGAACCTTTGCGTCAAACGGCATTTTGTCGTCCGAGCCGACCGCGTCGACTTCCAGAAACAATTGTTTTTTCAGAGGCGAAGCCAACCCGTTATAACCGTCGCTGGCGCTGGCGGTCGAGGGTCTTAAGGTCGGCGACTGCGTGGAAATTAAAAATTCCAGATTATCGCCTATTCCGTCCGCGTCTCTATCCGCATTTTCGGTGGGCGACGGGTCTGCAAAAGTCGTGGTAAAGCTTTTAAAATGCAGTTTATAGTGCGAGTCTCCGGCGCTGAAATTTATCTCCCTTGTCTCGTCTCTGCCCCAATCCAATGTTTCCGAGAAAATACCGTCGTCCGTCGAGCTTTCAAATATCGCGATATCGGATTCTCTTAAATTAAGTCTCGTCTTGTATTGCGGCGCGGCATTGCCCGAAGTGCGGCTGTCGATGATTAGAAACGGCTCGATGCTCGTATCGTCGTCCATCTCCCAGTAATCGTCCAGACTTGAGCTGAGAGGAAACCGGACGTCTTCAGAGACCAGATAAATTTCGTCGGTTCCCAAATCGGTAAAGCCGGTTTCGTCCAGACATTCGATTTTAGTCAGGATAAGAATGTCCTGAACGTTTTTGCCGTCGAGCCATTGGTCGTCGTCCGAATCGTTGTCGTTCGAGTTCGAGCCGTTTTGGTCTTCATATCGGTCGGGCAGCCCGTCTCCGTCCTGGTCGGGCGGATTCGGGTCAAAGGTCGGGTCTGATTCGTCCGGAACTCCGTCGCAATCGGCATCCGGCTTGCCGGTCGGAGCTGCCAGCGGGCTGGTCGGCGGCGGCGACGCGGCGGCTGTCAGAAGTATAATGTCGGGCACTGTACAGGGCGGAAACGGCGGCGGTTCGGGAAGATTCCAGCCTGCATCGCCGAGATTCGTAAACCACGAACGCTCTTCGATGTCGCCGTCCATCCATTTATCGATTGAATCGTTTGTATAAATCGGAGCGGAAGATTGCGAGTTCAGCCAGATTTTAATTCCCTGAAAATACCAGCCGCCGCCCCAAAAGCTGTCTCCCGTTTTGATGACGCCGATGCGCCCGACGGCTTTGATTAGCTCGACGTTAAACTCGAAATCATCTTCGCCAATCGGGATGACGAAAGTGTCCGTGTGATTTCTCTCGAAATCATCCTTATCCGGATTGTCCAGATTAAAATCTCGCCCGCCGATAAAAATATGCGTCGCGTCGTCGGTTCCGGCAAAGGTTTTATCGCCCGTCTTTACTTCGACAATAATGCTCGTGACTGCCTGACCATAGATAAACGATGAGCTCAAAATGATTAGAATCAGAGCCGGGAAAAGTTTTCCGACCGGGTATGTTCTCATAATATTCTCCTTTAACTGACTAATGAGGAACACGCGCGGCGTGCGTTTTTTTCAACTTCAAAATAAAAAACCGACAACTCTCCAATTCGCACGGTTTGAAACTGCTGTTTCGTCCGTATACGGACGAAACAGCAGTTTGCTTAATAAATCCTGCGTCGGCTTTCAGCAAAAGCTGACGAAAAATTTATCCGAACGAATTCAATTGTTGTCGGTTGCTTTTATTTTTAAAATAAACTTGGCTAAAGATTAAATTCTATTTCTCAAGCTTTGTCAATAAATAGTTTCAGCGGGCTTAATAAAAATAAAACGCGGATTTCGTTAAATAACTCGTCCGCGTTTTATTCACCTGCAAATTTTCTATCGGCTTAATCTATTCTGACGCCTGCTCGTCTCGCCTCTTCTTCGAGTGCGTTCCATTCGGCGATTAGCCCGGCGCGCTGCTGCCGGAGATAGCTCAGGCGCGACTCGAAATCGTCCTGCGCGTAGCCGCCGCCCGCAATCAGCGGCGCGACGTAGCCGCCGCGATAATGATTTCTGCTGCCGCGATGACGGCGCGGGAAATTATTAAGCTGCGGGTATGTGCCGTAAATCTGGTTGCGGATGTCGCCCGCCGTCGGAAAGCTGTTGGCGTAGTTTCTGACCGTCTGGACGCTCGGTCCGACGAATGCCCCGCTGCGGCGAAAGCCTCTGCCGACGCCGTGAAAATTGCCGCCGGAGCCGAAACCGTAGCCGCCGAGAACCAGCCCGCCGCCGTAAACAATCGTCCCGCCTTTGTAGGGCGAAGGCTCGCCGACCTGCCCGCGCAGGTAGCTAATCTGCGCGTCGACGGAAGCGATTTGCATTCTCAATTCGTCGGCGCGCGCCTGGAAATAGTCCTCCGTCCGCCCGCGCTCGGCTTCGACTCGCTGCGAATATTCGGCGTGCCAGCGGCGACGCTCGGCTTCGCGCTCTTCGAGCTCTTCGGGCGAAGGCATCCCGCGTTTTTCATAATTGTCGCGGTAATCGGCTTCGGCGGCGAGCCGCTTTTGCCGGAACTTCTCCAAATCGGCGTTGGTCACGGTTTTCGTCGCCCGCGTCTGCGCCGAGACGAAGCCCACCGTCATTGCGAGAATCAAACTTAAAACTAACAAAATTCGTTCTTTCATCGCTGTCACCTCTTTTGTTTCGATTATAGCATCAACGCGAGCCGCGAAAGAAGAAGATTCAGCCGCGAAAGAACACGAAAGGGCACGGAAAAAGAATTAACAGGAATGCCGGGATTTACATGGATAAGATAAGTGATTAAGGGAACGGCGGTTAGGTCGTTGACGAAAAATAAATCATAACCGCTTATTCCACTAATCGCTTTCCACTATCCCTGTTTATCCCGCCATCCCCGTTAATTCTTTCTCGGGTTCTTTCGTGTCCTCTCGCGGCTAATCTTCTGCTTAAAAACTCAGCGCCAGCCCGCCGCGCGCCGTTCTGCCGACGGTGCGGAAGCCGTTTTCGTAATACTCGTAATCGAAAAGATTTTCAAGCGTGCCGAAAACGCGCAGATTCAGTTTTTCGCCTCTGAGCGGAAACGTGTAACCGGCGGTCAAATCGGCGCGGCGGTTGCCGCCGAAACGATAAATGTAGGTGTTGAAATTCGTGTTGCTGAAAATCGGCGCGAGATAATCGCTCGTCGCCAGAAAATCGAAATTCACCCACGCGCGCCGGAATCTCTGCGTCGCCGTCAGCGTAAACTGGTGTTTCGGAACGCCGAGCGTCTCGAAGACGCGGCTGCCTGCAACCTGCGGCTGGCGCTGGTCGCTGTTGGTAAACGTGTAGGACGCGAAAACGTCGGTCGAATCGCCCGCTCTGACCTGCCCGCTGAATTCCGCGCCGCGCGCGATGCCGCCTTTCGTGTTGAGATAACCGCCGAAAGGTCTGGGCGTCGCGCCGATATTCGGGGCGACGTTTCCGAAGCCGATGGTGTCGATTAATTTCGTGTAGAAATAAACCGCCGACAGCTTCGCGCGATTTTTAAAAAGATTCTGCTCGATGCCGCCGTCGAAGGCGATGCTGCGCTCGGGCTTTAAATTCGGGTCGCCGAGCGCGATAAAGGCTTGCGAAAAGCTGCTGTAAAACGTGCCGAAGCGTTCATACAAAGACGGCACGCGATAGCCGTTGCCGACGTGGGCGCGGATTTTCGTTCCCGAATTCCCGAAAAAGTAGGAAGCCGCGCCGTCGAAAGTGTAAGCGGCGGGCGGATTTTCGAGCCGCAGATTTGAATAAGGCGCGTTGCCCGCGCTGAAAGACGGGTTTTCGAGATTGAAAAACTGAGCGCGAACGCCGCCCGCGATTTGCAGGCGATTATTGAAAAAGCCGAGCAAATCCTGCGCGTAGAACGTATTGCTCGCCTGCCGCGCCCGCGTCGAAAAATTGCCGAAACCGCCGGGCGTGAAACCGTCGTTGCCGAATTTTTCGTGTTCGTATTCGTAGCCGAGAGTGATTTGGTGGACGCGATTCGGCGTCCAGTTAAGGCGCGCGTTCGCCGTCTGAATCAAGCCTTCAAAAATGCTGGTTTCGTCGCCGCCGAACGGCTGAAAGCCGCCGCCCAGAACGCCGTTCTTATTTCGCCGCCCGGTTTTCAAGCCTTGATACGAGCCCTGAAAAAACAATTTGCTGCTGATGATTTGCGTCAGGGCAAGCTGCCCGCTGAAAAACTGCGATTTCTGAAAATTGTCCGGGTCGTTAGCGTCAGAAATGAAATTGACGCCCGGATTTGCCTCGATAATCGTCGCGTTTGAAGCGGGCAGAGCGCCGAGCGTGTCGGGATTCGAGTTCAGGCGAACGAAAGCGTCGGAAATGAAAAATCTGCCCGAAAGATTCGTCTTTTCAAACGGATTGTATTCGACGCGGCTTTGAAAATT
>JALZHR010000469.1 GCA_030860665.1 Acidobacteriota bacterium | reverse complement strand
TTCCGCCGCGATTCGGGCGTCTTTTTCCAGCGCCGACAGAGTCGTTTTGAAAATTTCGGCGGGCAGTCGCGCAAAGATTTTTTCGCGCAGAGTCTCGCGCCCGATGCCGCGCGCCAGCGGCTCGCGCCGGTGATGCGCTTCGACTTCCGCCAGAGTTTTCGCTTTCAGACTCTCGAACGGCGTCCGCGCGAGATAAAAATTTTCGGCTTCGACGACCGATTTTTTCTCCAGGTTTTCCGTTAAAGATTTTCGCAGAACGGCGTCGCGCCAGCCCGTCCGGGCGCGCAAATCGGATAAACCTGCGCCGCGCTCGCCGGTCGTTTCGAGATAAATTCTGAGCTGCCGGGCTTTATCGCCTTTATTTTCGGCTTCGATTAGATTTTGCAGGACGCGGCATACGTCCGGCACGTCTTTTCGGCGATGTCTGACGGCTTGCGCGTCCAGTATCCGCCCGCCCGCAATCGTGATTTGCGGCGAATAACTGCGCATTATAAAACGCTCGCCCGGAATCGCCGCGACGGGCGTTTCCAGCCTGAGCTGGACGAAATCCTTTGCGCCCGGCGCGATTTCGCCCGCCTCGTTTAAAACCTGAACTCTGGCTAAAGCTTCGATTGTTCCGAGGTGCGCGCGCACACGCTGCCGCGATTTCAGGGCGCGTTTGGCGTCTTTCAAAACTTCGATTTCCGCGTCGAAAATCTGCGTCGGCTGCAAGGCGTCCTTTTCGCACAAAACCATTCCGCGCTCGATTTCCGCGTGCTCGACGCCGCCCAGATTGACGGCGGTGCGCTGTCCGGCGCGCGCCGTTTTCACCGCTTTTCCGTGCGTTTGCAGCCCGCGCACGCGCACTTTTCTTTTCAGAGGCAGAATTTCCAGCTCGTCGCCCTCAACGATTTCGCCCGCAATCAAAGTTCCGGTGACGACCGCGCCGAAGCCTTTCATCGTAAACGAGCGGTCAACCGGCAGGCGCGCGACGGTTTCGTTTTTTCGCTCGGGAATCTGCGCGGCGAGATTTTTTAAGGTCTCTTTCAATTCGTCGATGCCCGCGCCGGTTCGGGAGCTGACGGCGACGACGGGCGCGTTTTCGAGAAAGGAATTTTCGACCAGCTCCTGCGCGTCGAGCCGGACGAGTTCGAGCAGCTCGGCGTCGACCATATCCGTTTTAGTCAGAACAATTAAGCCGGTTTTCGTTTCCAGCAGGCGGCAGATTTCAAAATGCACGCGCGTCTGCGGCATCACGCCTTCGTCGGCGGCGATGACCAGCGCCAGCAAATCGATTCCCGACGCGCCAGCCAGCATATTTTTGACGAATTTTTCGTGTCCCGGCACGTCAACGAAGCCGATACGCACGCCGTCGCCCAAATCCAGCTCGGCAAAGCCCAAATCAATCGTGATGCCGCGCCGCTTTTCTTCCGGCAGGCGGTCGGCGTCGACGCCCGTCAGCGCGCGCACGAGCGAAGTTTTTCCGTGGTCGATGTGTCCGGCTGTCCCGACGATAATGTCCATAAACGTGTCTGTCCGGAAAAAGTTTAAAGTCCGAAGCCGCATCCTGTAAAGAGGACGCGGCTTCGGACTTCACGAATGAAGCGGAATTTATTGAGTGACCTGAAAATCAATCCATTGCGACGTCGCCTGATTCGTCAAAGTATCTCTGACGATGACCTGGAGAATGTAATCGCCCGCTTCCATATTCGGCTTCAGGCGCAGGTAGCCGTAATCGTTGACGCGCGACCAGTCCGATTGAGCATTGAGCTGCGCGGGCTGCGCGGGCGATTCGGTGACGACTTTTCCGTCGCGGTAAAGCCTGACCTGCACCGTCAGGTTCGGCTTACCGCTCGCTTTATCAATTGCCGGACTGTAGAGCGTGTAGGAATACGCCAGAAACATTCCGCGCCGGAACTGGCGAATCGCCGGAACCGCAGGCGTAACCGCCGCCGAAATCGGCTTATTCACGTCGATAATGGACGGCACGTCGAATTTTCCGCTGCTGTCAATCAGGCTCAACATCAAGCCGGACATAAAAATCCGGTCTTTTTTCAGATTGGGAACCTGTATGACCTGGCTCGCCGAGCCGAGAATATTACTGACGGCGTCGCGGACGGCGACGCGATAGTAATACGTTCCGTCTTTTTTGACGGGCACGTCGACCGAATAAATCAAGCCGTTCTGCTTGATTACCGGAATCGCCGAAGCCGGAACCGTGACCGAATGCGTGCGGTTAAAATCGTCTATCACCTCATTTTTTTCGTTGAGGGTCACGGCGACGATATCGAAAGTCGCCCTTTTATCTCCGTTCGGCTGGTCAACGAAGGTAATGTCGTCGCCGTTTATATGCAGCATCGAGCGAACAAAATTTTTGCCGTCCGGCGCGCCCTTGAAAAACGCCGTCAATTGCAGGCTTAAACCGCTTTCAGGCAGCGGCGCGCGGATGGCTTCGTAAAGTGCCTGGTCGCCGGTGTATGGTTTCGGTTTTGTTTCCTGGTCGGTTCTGCTGATAAAGCCGGCGCGCGAAGATATTCTCAATTCGGGACGCTTAACGCGAATTTCGATTTTATTGAATTTTTTCCCTTTAAAAGTTTCCTCGTCCGGCTCGTAAGCCAAAAGATAATAACCTTTTTCCAGATTCAGGGCGCGGCGCACCGGAACGTCGAGAAAATTGCTGTTTTTATAAAACCTGCCGCCGGTCTCTCTGGCGAGAACTCTCAGCCCGTCCTCGCCGCTCATCAACACATTTCTTCTGCTTGAGGTGAGCTTGTCGACTCCCAGCGGGTTGGCTGCGTCGCCGATGTCAGGCACAACCTCGTCGACGGCGCCGACTATATCCGTGCTGTTCACGCCGTATGCCGTAATCGTATTAAAGACGACCGACGCGCGGTTAGCCATATCGGTCAAATCGCGCAAAATCGCTTCCGCGCGCGTCGTGTCGCCGGACTGGGTGAAAATCGGCAGCCCGTCGGATAAAAGAAAAACCACTTTGCGCCCGGGAACGCGTTCAAGCCCGCGCACGACGTAGTTCATAATGCCGAGGATGCCGACGGTTTGCGCCGCGCGGTGGGCGTCTTCCGCCGCCTGCCGCGCCGCGCGTATCTGCGGCGTTTCAAAGTCTACCGACCCTCGTCCCAAGCCTTTATACACTTCGGTCGAGCGCGCCGGTTCAAATAAATCGATGTTGTTGTTACAGCCGCCGCCGGGAATCCAGTTGACTTTGCGAATGATGCGCAAAAGCTGCTCTTTATCGTTTGTAAACTGCTGGACCAGACTCGCGCCGCCGCGCGTCTGGTAAATCGCCACCACGTCGTTCGGCAGCATCTGCTTCTCGACAAACTTTATCAGCCCTTCGCGGATGGCATACATCGACGTTCCGCTCGTATTGCAGTTATCGACGATAAAAGTCAGCAGCCGCCCGTTTTCCGGCAGCCGTCCTTTGACGGGCGGCGCAATCACGTTTTTGGCGATTCTTTTCGTGTCGGTCTGGAGCGGAACGGCGTCCTCCGGCGCGACCGTCCGGACATACGACAGGTTAGTGATTTTCTGCGGCTTGCCGTCCTGCAGAATTTCAAAATCGTCGGCGGTCAGAGTGGTAACGTGATTGCCTTTATCGTCAGTCACAATGGCGTCAAGCTGCACGAGTTCGGTCGTAATCTTCACCACGTCGTCTTCGTCCACCGGTTGCTGCTGTTGCGGCGGCGGCGGCGGAGTCGGACGCGAGACGGGCTGTTGAGCGAAAATCGGGATTGCGGTCAACCAACATAGAATCAAGGCGAAAATGGATTTTTTCATCATCATAGCTCCCCACATTATATAGACGGTTGGCAGATTTTTGTCGTCAGCGCCGAAACAGTGCGGGCGAGTTTGCCGTTCCTACGAATTTTAATCCGTTGTTGCCGATTGTGGCAAGCTATTTTGTTTTATTTCATTATTTGTCCGAAGGCATCTCGCCTCCGCCCGGCTTGCGGCGGATACTTAAGTTAAACGCCGCTTGTAAATTTACTACGTTTTCGCGGCATTTTTTCGTATACTCAGTAATAACGGCAAAACTCTTCAAATTCCAAAAGGAGACAGAAAATGCGAATTCTTCGTTTTATCACTGCTTTGACTGTTCTGTTATCGCTCTGGGCGACGGCGGCGCTGGCGCAAAGCAAAGGCTTCGATACGAGCCGGATGGACACTTCGGTCGATGCCTGCACCGATTTTTTTCAGTACGCCAACGGAACGTGGCTGAAAAACACGGAAATTCCCGCCTCGCAATCGAGCTGGGGAACTTTTAATATCCTGCGCGACAATACCACGCTGACGCTCAGGGAAATTCTGGAAAACGCCGCTAAAGCCAACGCGCCGCAGGGCAGCGGCACGCAGCTAATCGGCGATTTCTATGCCGCCTGTATGGACGAAGCGGCAATCGAAAAAGCGGGCGCCGCGCCCGTTAAACCGTATCTCGAACAAATCGCCCGCATCAAATCAATCGAGGATTTGCCGCGTCAAATCGCGCAGATGCACAACAGCAGCCTGCCCGCAATCTTCAGTTTCGGCGCGGGCGCGGATTTGAAAAATTCGTCGATGGTCATCGTCAACGCCGGGCAGGGCGGCTTGAGCCTGCCGAACCGCGATTACTACACCAAGGACGACGAAAAATCGCAGGAAACGCGACGGAAATTCGTCGAATATATGACGAATATGTTCAGGCTGCTCGGCGATAATCCGGACGCTGCGGCGCGAAACGCGCAAACCGTGATGAACATTCAGACGCGGCTCGCCAAAGCGTCGCTGTCGCCGGTCGAAATGCGCAATCCCGACAATCGCTACAACAAAATCGGTGTCAAATCGGCGCAGGAAACAACGCCGAACTTTTCGTGGTCAACCTATATGACGACGCGCGGCGTGCCCGCAATCACGGAACTGAATCTCGGTCAGCCCGCCTTTTTCAGGGAAGTAAACGCGATGCTCAGGCAAGTTCCGCTCGAAGACTGGAAAACCTATCTGCGCTGGATGACGATAAACGCCGCCGCGCCGTCGCTTTCCAAAGCCTTCGCCGACGAGAATTTTAATTTCTATTCGCGGCATCTGAGCGGCACGAAGGAAAAACAGCCGCGCTGGAAAATCTGCGTCAACGCCGTCGACAGCCATCTCGGCGAAGCTCTCGGTCAGGAATACGTGAAAAAAGCCTTTACGCCCGCCGCCAAAACGCGGATGAACGAGATGATCGACAATTTGCTGGCGGCGATGAAAGAGCGGGTCAGCGAGCTGGAATGGATGAGCGACGAGACGAAAAAACAGGCGCAGGCGAAGCTCGCGACCTTCAAGCGCAAAATCGGCTTTCCCGATAAGCTGCGCGGCTACAGCGGTTTGACCGTCAAGCGCGATTCACACGGGGCGAACGTCCTGCGGTCGAGTCAATTTCAGGTGCGCCGCAATCTGCTGGATATCAACCAGCCGGTCGACCGCTCGCGCTGGGGCTTTACGCCGCCGACCGTCAACGCCTCGTATTCGGGCGTGAACAACGACATCACGTTTCCCGCCGGAATTTTGCAGCCGCCTTTCTTCAATCCGGCGGCTGACGACGCGATAAACTACGGCGCTATCGGCGGCGTTATCGGGCACGAAATCTCGCACGGCTTCGACGATTCGGGCAGCCGCTTCGACGCCGAAGGAAATCTGAAAATGTGGTGGACGAACGAAGACCGCACCAAATTCGAGCAGCGCGCCGCCTGCGTCGTCAAGCAGTTCAACGAATACGAAGTCCAGCCCGGTCTGTTCATCAACGGCAAATTGACGCTCGGCGAAAACATCGGCGACCTCGCGGGGCTGACCATCGCCTACGACGCTTTCAAAAAATCGCTGGAAGGCAGGCAGAGACCGGCAAATATCGACGGCTTTACGCCCGAACAGAGATTTTTCCTCGGCTGGGCGCAGGTCTGGGCGGGCAAATACACGCCCGAAGCCGAGCTTTTGCAGGTGCAGACCAACACGCACTCGCTGCCGCGCTGGCGCGTCAACGGACCGCTCTCGAATATGCCGCAGTTTGCCCAGGCTTTCGGCTGCAAGGCGGGCGACAAAATGGTCAGAACCGACGCCTGCCTGATTTGGTAATCCGAAAAGGCATTCGTCATTAAACACTAAAAAATAAAAGGCTGAGATAAGTTGTCTCAGCCTTTTATTTTTAAACGATGCCGCGCCTGCGCAGGCTTTTATTTCAATCTAAAAACCGCTGTCCGGCAGCGTCTCCGGTTCGGGCTCGTCGGTTAGCTGGTCGTTTGAAACTCCCCAGTAGTAATACTGTTCCTGCCCGTTGGAGCTGCGGCGGATAATCCAGACAAGCTGACCGCCGACGTTGCGCCGCGCGACGATGTCGGTTTTGCCGTCGCCGTCGTAATCGCCGAATAAAGCCGTGTCCGTATTCAAGCCCCAGGTGATAAATGACTGCCCGCCGGAACTCAGCAGGACGAGGAATTGCTGCTGACCGCTCACGATGCGATTAACCACTATGTCTTGTTTGCCGTCGCCGTCAATATCGAACGGGGCGAAGAAGAAAACGCCGTCGGTCGTCGACGAGCCCCAGACTTCGCGGCGCATCTGTCCATTGGAACTCTGGCGAATATACCAGACGCGCTGCCCGCTTTCGGCGCGCACCGCGCACAAATCCGCCAGCCCGTCGCCGTCGTAATCGCCGACCGACGGGAAATCGTTCTGCGCGCCCCAGAACTCGTAACGCTCGGTGTTGTTCGAGCTTTGCAGAATCGCCCAGAGACCGTTCGAGCGGCGGAACACGGCGATGTCCTGCTTGCCGTCGCCGTCGTAATCGCTGATGGCGAGCGTGTCGCCGACCGCTATGGAAAAAGTTCCCCACTGGACGGTGCGAATCGTGCTGGTGCTCGTCTGGAAAATGCGCCAGGTGGCGACAGAGTTCGCGTCCAATTTCAGAAGAAACGGGTCGCCTCTGCCGTCGCCGTCGAAATCGGCGGTGTTATTCAGCCAGATGTCGCCCGTGCCCGTGCCAAGCTGCACGGCGCTGAAAGAGTTGTTCAGGCTGTTCTGAATGTAGAAAAAGTTATTGCTCTGGCGGAAAACGACCGGGTCGGTGCGCCCGTCGCCGTCATAATCGAAGACGGTATGCACCTGCTTTATCTGCCCGCGAATCTCGCCGCCCGGAATATTCACCGAGTGGAGATTGACGTAATGCAGATGCGCCCGCATATCGGCGACCTGCTGCGGTGTCACGTTGAAAGTTAAAGGTCCAATCGTGCCGCTCGTGGTATTGGGAATCGGGTTAAAGCCGAACAAAACCGGAGCGTTTACGCCGGGCGCGGCGTTGCCGTGAATATGCGCGGCTTGCAGGTTTGAACCCAAGCCGGAGAAAGTGCAGTTGACCGTAATCTGCGTCTGCGCCGCGTTCAGCACGATGTTGCAGACGCCTCGACCGGCTGAATTATTGGCGGGAACTTCCTGCGCGCCCGATAAGCTGGCGACAAATCTCTGCTGCGCCGCCGCCGAGATTGCCGATAAAAACAACAAGCCGGAAATTAACAGTATTTTTTTCATAGTTTTCCCTTCTTTTCAATTGCCGGAAGAAGAAGTAAACAGCTTTCTTTTTCTCCGGCGGAGACTAAGCATAATTGCCCGATTTCCTTATCTATCGGCAATTATCGCGTATTAGATTATCGCTTTATTTCAAGCGGGAGTTCGAAAAAGATAATTCCAGACTGCTTAATTATGCTTGAATAATGGCACAAATTGCGGAAAACGACAAGATTTTTTTGAAAGGGCGAGACGCCGGAAAGACAAAGCGCAAAATGAAAGAGAGAGTTTCATTTTGCGCTGCCGGCTTTACGCCTGAAGCGTTTAATTTGGGATTCAAGTGTTTAACCCGGGATTTTTGCGCTAAAAGTATAAAAAAGAGCAGCCGCTAATTGACGGCTGCTCTTACCTTTTCGGATTACCGATTATTGACTTTGAAAAGCCGGTTAATCGTCCCTGGTGCTGCAATCTCCGTCAAACCGGCTGAAGATTGACGTTATCTCGCCGTTGTCGTTGATGGTGATGTGGCTTGTGGTTTTGACGCGCTCGTTGGCGGCTTGCCCTTGACCGATTAGCTTGAAATACTGAACCACGGTGAAATTACGCTGGTCGGAATCTTCGAGCACGGTCGTGTCGTTGCTGCCGGACGAAACCGAGTATTGGTTGCCCGCCGGGTCAACCGCGCTTACGCCCGCATAGTTTATATGATATTTGAAGATTCTCTGTCCGCTCGGCGTTTCGGTAACGTGAAAGACGAAATGAATCTCACCCTGAACGGTCAGGTTAACCCTTCCGGCGCAGCCGCTGTACATTAAAGGATAGATTGTTTCCGTGTAATTGGACGTGATGCTGGAAGCCTGAGCGTTTGCCGTGGTCGCGGAAAATAAAACGGCAAAGGCTGCCGTCATCAGACAAGCAAAAAGCACGATGGTTCTCTGAACCATTGGATGTTTAGTCATTAAAAAAAGTCTCCTGTGTGTAGTTTTCTGTTATTAGATTGACCTGGAAGCAGAGTGATGTTAATCCAGGCGTCGAGATAAAGTCAATGCGTTCTGCCTGAACCGTCAGTCAAATACTGAAATAAACGACTTATATCGACTCTGCCCGAAGTCGAAATTTTAAGTGCTGTAAAGGACTTAAGCATAAAGACAAA
This sequence comes from Acidobacteriota bacterium, assembly GCA_030860665.1. Lineage (GTDB taxonomy): Bacteria > Acidobacteriota > Blastocatellia > Pyrinomonadales > Pyrinomonadaceae > JALZHR01. The sequence goes on along the minus strand of JALZHR010000469.1, from coordinate 10,104 downwards.
TAAGCCTCGAATTTCAGAGTTTCGGCAGTAATATAATGCTGTATCTTCGTGTTTGAGCGACAAAAGCAAAAAGGCTGAGAGAAGAAAAATCTTCTCTCAGCCTTTTTTATTTAAGTTAGATTCAAACGATTAAAAATCGTCGTCCTCGTCATCGACTAAATCGCCGAGCGAGCCTTCGATTTCAAAGGCTTCTTCGGAGTCGCCGTCCAGAATCGGGTCGCCGTCCGAATCTTCGAGCGAGAAGCCATCCATATCGCCGTCGGTTTCGACGAAGGGAACGTCCATCGACTCGGGCAAATCCAGACCGCCGCGAATATCGGCGTATTCGTCGTATTCGTCGGTTTTCTTCTGGTTCATCGTCGGGTCGTGTTCGACCGAGATGTTGCGATACGATTTCATACCCGTACCAGCCGGAATCAGGCGTCCCATAATGACGTTTTCCTTCAGCCCGCGCAGATAGTCGATGCGACCGGAAATCGCCGCTTCGGTCAGAACGCGGGTCGTTTCCTGGAACGACGCCGCCGAAATGAACGAGTCGGTCGAAAGCGAGGCTTTCGTGATGCCGAGCAGCATCGGCTCAGCCGACGAAGGCTGCCCGCCCTCATCAATGACGCGGCGGTTTTCGTCTTCGTAGCGGAAACGGTCGACCTGTTCTTCGAGCAGGAAATCCGTGTCGCCGACGTCCTTGATGCGCACCCAGCGGAGCATCTGGCGAACGATAACCTCGATGTGTTTATCGTTAATCAAAACGCCCTGAAGTCGGTAAACTTCCTGAATCTCGTTGACGAGATATTCCTGCAACGCTTCGGTTCCGAGAACACGCAAAATATCGTGCGGGTTCAGCGGTCCGTCCATCAGCGGCTCACCCGCTTTGACGCGGTCGCCTTCCTGCACGTTGATGTGCGTTCCGCGCGGAATGTCGTATTCGCGCTCGGCGTTATCGTCGCCGGTGATGATGATTTTGCGCTTACCTTTCGAGATAGCGCCGAATTTGACTTCGCCGTTAATCTCGCTCATCACTGCGGTTTCGCCCGGACGGCGCGCTTCAAACAATTCGACGACGCGCGGCAGACCGCCGACGATGTCTTTCGTCTTCGTCGTTTCGCGCGGAATCTTCGCGATGATGTCGCCCGCCTGAACTTCAACGCCGTCTTCGACCAGAAGATTGGCGCGAATCGGCATCTGATAGGTTTTCAGAACTTTATTGCCGCTGCGGATTTCGAGACGCGGCTGATGTTTTTCATCCGAGTCTTTAACCACGAGGCGCTTCTGTCCCGAAACTTTATCGATGTCCTCTTCGACCGTTTTGCCTTCTTTCAAATCCTGAAACTTAACCGTTCCTGAAACTTCCGTCAGAATGGCGAAAGTGAACGGGTCCCAGGTCGCCAGAACGTCATCTTCCTTAACCTTCTGACCGTCTTCGACCTGCACGTGCGCGCCGTAGACGATTTGATAACGCGCCACTTCGCGACCGCGGTCGTCAACCAGCATCAGCTCCGTCTGGCGGCGAATCGAGATGCGCTCGCCTTCGCGGTTGGTGATGACTTTCAGCTCATCGGAATATTTGACCGTTCCGTCCATCGCCGCGACGTGCTTGGTTTCCTGTTCGAGCCGCGCCGTGCCGCCGACGTGGAAAGTTCTCATCGTGAGCTGCGTTCCCGGCTCGCCGATTGATTGTGCCGCGATAACACCGACCGCTTCGCCGATTTCGACGCTTTTGCCGGTCGCCAGATTGCGCCCGTAACATTTCATACAAACGCCGCGACGCGATTCGCAGGTCAGCACCGAGCGGATTTTGACGCTCAGCAAACCGGACATTTGAACTTTCGATGCCAGGTCTTCGTTGATTTCCTGATTCGCCTCAACGATGATTGTCCCGTCAACCGGGTCGATCATATCGTCCAGAGAGGTGCGTCCGACGATGCGGTCGCGCAGGGATTCGACTTCTTCGCCGTTGCGGACAATCGCTTCGGCGCGGATGCCTTTGAGCGTGCCGCAATCCGGCTCGGAGATAATCACGTCCTGCGCCACGTCGACCAGACGGCGCGTCAGGTAGCCGGAGTCAGCCGTTTTCAAAGCGGTGTCAGCCAAGCCTTTACGCGCGCCGTGCGTCGAGATGAAGTATTGCAGAACGTTCAAGCCTTCGCGGAAGTTGGCGACAATCGGCGTTTCGATAATCTCGCCGTTCGGCTTCGCCATCAGACCGCGCATACCGGCGAGCTGGCGAATCTGCGCTTCCGAGCCGCGCGCGCCCGAATCAGCCATAACGAGAATCGGGTTCAGCTCGTTTCTGGCTTTTTCGCGGTCGTTCATCGCCTTGAACATCTGTTTCGCCACGTGGTCGGTGACTTCAGACCAAATCGCCGTCACTTTGTTGACGCGCTCCATATTGGTCATCGTCGCGTCCTCGTATTGACGCTGCAATTTGTTGACTTCCTCGTTCGCCGCCGCGATGATTTCGCGTTTGTTCGGCGGCGTCACCATATCGTCGATGCCGATGGAAACGCCTGCTTTCGTCGCATACAAAAAGCCGAGAGTTTTCAAATCGTCGAGCAGCGCAACCGTCTGTTCGTGTCCGAGACGAAGGTGAGCGAAATTGACGAGCGACTGCAAGCCTTTTTTCTTCAACGTTCCGTTGACGAACGGCAAGCCGTCACGCTGCAAGCGGTCGTTGAAGATAACGCGTCCGACGGTCGTGTCAATCATCCGCGTGACGTTCGTCTGAACGGTCGCGCGCATAATGTCCTGCGGGTTGTGCTCGCGTTCGAGGTCAATCAAATCGCCCGTGATGCGCAATTTGATTTTCGTCTGCGTCTCGACGGCTTTCGCGTCGAGAGCGAGCAGAACGTCTTCGGTCGAAGCGAACGAGCGCGCTATCGTCGCCGTCTTGCCTTTCGCCACGTTTATATCGTACGACTGACCTTTCATTCCTTCGCGGTCGCGCGTCAGGTAATAGCAGCCCAGAACGATGTCCTGCGACGGAACGGTAATCGGCTGACCCGAGGCGGGCGAGAGCAGGTTGTTCGACGCGAGCATCAAAACGCTGGCTTCAATCTGCGCTTCGGGCGAGAGCGGAATGTGCACCGCCATCTGGTCGCCGTCGAAGTCGGCATTGAACGCCGTGCAGACGAGCGGGTGAATCTTGATGGCTTTGCCTTCGACCAGAACCGGCTCGAAAGCCTGAATTCCGAGACGATGGAGCGTCGGCGCGCGGTTTAATAAAACCGGGTGTTGTTTGATGACTTCTTCGAGAATGTCCCAAACGACCGGCTCCTGCCGTTCGACCATTTCACGCGCCTGTTTAATCGTCGCCGCGTATTCTTCCTTCTCTAATTTGTTATAAATAAACGGCTTGAACAATTCCAGAGCCATTTTCTTCGGCAGACCGCACTGGTGCAGCTTCAGCTCCGGTCCGACGACGATAACCGAGCGTCCCGAATAATCGACGCGTTTGCCCAAAAGATTCTGGCGGAAGCGTCCCTGTTTGCCTTTCAGCGTGCCGGAAAGCGATTTCAGCGGGCGATTGTTCGCGCCGCGCAGAACGCGACCGCGACGACCGTTGTCGAACAGAGCGTCGACGGCTTCCTGGAGCATACGTTTTTCGTTGCGGACGATGACTTCCGGCGCGCGCAGCTCAATCAGTTTTTTCAGACGATTGTTGCGGTTGATGACGCGGCGATAGAGGTCGTTCAAATCCGACGTGGCAAAGCGTCCGCCGTCCAGAGGCACGAGCGGGCGAAGCTCCGGCGGAATGACCGGAATCACGTCCAGAATCATCCATTCCGGATTGTTCTGCGAGCGCAGGAAAGAATTCGCCACTTTCAAACGCTTGGAATATTTCAGTTTTTTCTGCTGCGAGGTTTCCTCGCGCATTTTCTGGCGCAGCTCGTTGACCAGCTCCGCGACGTCGACTTTCATCAAAAGCTCTTTGATGGCTTCCGCGCCCATTTTCGCCACGAACTGTCCGGGATAATCGCGCGACAGCTCGCGATAACGCTCGTCCGTCAGCAAATCTTTTTCCTTCAATCCCGGAACTTCGCCCGGGTCGACCGTGATATACAGCTCGAAATAAAGAATTTTTTCGAGGTCGCGCAGCGTAATATCGAGCAGGTGACCGATGCGCGACGGCAAGCCTTTGAAAAACCAGACGTGCGAGCACGGGCTGGCAAGCTCGATGTGACCCAACCTTTCGCGGCGCACTTTCGCCTGCGTGACCTCGACGCCGCATTTGTCGCAAATCACGCCGCGATGCTTCATTCTTTTGTATTTTCCGCACAGACATTCCCAGTCGGAAACCGGACCGAAAATGCGCGCGCAGAACAGACCGTCGCGCTCGGGCTTGAACGTGCGGTAGTTAATCGTTTCCGGCTTCGTCACTTCGCCGTGCGACCACGAGCGAATCTTTTCCGGCGAGGCGAGGCTGATCCGAATCGCTTCAAAATTTGGCGTTAATTGTGTTTTGTTATCTTGTCTAAAAAGCATTTTTTCTCCATTGCGGATTTCGGAGTGCGGAATGCGGAATGATGTTTTTCACTCCGCGTTCCGCGTTCCGCATTCCGCACTATTCAATACCAACACCAACCGATAAAACTTCACCGACACCGGCGTTAATCGCGTCCTTGTCGATTTCGTCTTCCATAATCAGCTCGACGTCGAGACAGAGCGATTGCAGCTCGCGCACCAGAACGTTGAACGATTCGGGAATTCCCGCCTGGAAGTCGGAATCGCCCTTGACGATCGACTCGTAAATCTTCGAGCGTCCGGCAACGTCGTCGGATTTGCACGTCAGCAGTTCCTGAAGAATGTGCGCCGCGCCGTAGGCTTCCAGCGCCCAGACTTCCATCTCGCCGAAACGCTGCCCGCCGAATTGCGCTTTGCCGCCCAGAGGCTGCTGCGTAATCAAGCTGTAAGGTCCGATTGAGCGAGCGTGAATCTTATCGTCGACCAGGTGCGACAATTTCAGCATATAGATGTAACCGACGGTCACTTTCTGCTCGAACTGCTCGCCCGTCAAACCGTCGTAAAGACGCGTTTTGCCGGAAGGTCCGACCGACGGCGGAAGATTCATTTCGTCGAATTTGCTGTTGGCTTCGCCGATGAATTTCTTGATTTCATTTTCGGTCGCGCCGTCAAAGACGGGCGTGGCGAAATGATAACCGAGAACGCGCGCCGCCCAGCCGAGATGCGTTTCCAGAATCTGACCGACGTTCATACGCGAAGGCACGCCGAGCGGGTTCAGAACGATGTCGACCGGCGTTCCGTCCGGCAAGTAAGGCATATCTTCTTCCGGCAGAATGCGAGCGATAACGCCCTTGTTGCCGTGACGACCAGCCATTTTATCGCCGACCGAAAGCTTGCGCTTCATCGCGATGAAGACTTTGACCATCTTGATAACGCCCGGAGGAAGCTCGTCACCTTGTTTTAATTTGGTGATTTTTTCCTCGTAGATGTCGCTCAGAATGTTAATCTGGCGCTCGGTTCGCTGCTCGTAATCCTTGATTTCCTGAGCAATATCGACCGTTCCGCCCGCCACGTCAGCCTTGCGAAGCAGTTTCGTGTCGACGCCCTGCAGCATCTCGCGCGTAATCGCTTCGCCTTTCTTGATGACGACCGTCCCGGCGTCGCTCAAATCTTTGGCGAGCTTGCGACCTTCAAAAAGCTCGTAGATACGCTCGTTGCGCTGTTCCTGAAGAATGCGGATTTCGTCTTCCAGGTCGCGGCGCAAATCGTCTTCCTCGTTCTGCTCGATGTCCAGAGAACGTTGGTCTTTGTCCTGACCTTTACGTGTGAAGACCTGAACGTCGACGACCGTGCCGTCGATTCCCGGAGGCGCGGTCAATGAAGCGTCTTTCACGTCACCGGCTTTTTCGCCGAAGATTGCGCGTAAGAGCTTTTCTTCCGCCGTCAGCTGCGTTTCGCCTTTCGGCGTCACTTTGCCGACCAGAATCGAGCCGGGTTTGACCTGCGCGCCGATGCGGATGATTCCGGATTCGTCCAAATCGCGGAGCATCACTTCGCCGACGTTCGGAATATCGCGCGTGATTTCTTCGGGTCCGAGCTTGGTGTCGCGCGCTTCGATTTCGAGTTCCTCGATGTGAATCGAAGTGTAATAATCTTCTTTCACCAGGCGTTCCGAAACCAGAATCGCGTCCTCGAAGTTGTAGCCGCGCCACGGCATAAACGCGACCATCACGTTTCTGCCCAAAGCTAATTCGCCTTTATCGGTGCAGGGACCGTCGGCGATGACCTGACCTTTTCTGATGCGCTCGCCGACCTGCACAATCGGGCGCTGATTGATACAGGTGTTCTGGTTAGAGCGTTTGAATTTGACGAGCGAGTAAATGTCCGCCGTCACCTCGCGCGAAATCGTGCCGTCGACGTTGTGGTCGGCTTTGACGATGATGCGCTCGGAATCGACGTAATCGACGATGCCGTTGCGTTTCGCCACGACGACCGCGCCGGAATCGCGCGCCGCGACCTGTTCCATTCCGGTTCCGACATACGGAGCTTCGGCGCGGAGCAGAGGCACGGATTGGCGCTGCATGTTTGAACCCATCAAAGCGCGGTTCGCGTCGTCGTTTTCGAGAAACGGAATCAAGCTGGCGGCGACCGAAACAAGCTGTTTCGGCGAAACGTCCAGATACTGAATTTCCTCGCGCGTCGCGGTGATGAATTCGCCCGCTTTACGCGAAGCGTTGCGCTCGTTGACGATATAGCCTTTTTCGTCCAGCTCGATGTTCGCCTGACCGATAATATACTTATCTTCTTCCCACGCAGTCAGGTAGAACGGCTCCGGCTCGTATTCGGCGCGGCGCTTTCCGTCCGCGAGAGCGGCGTTTGCCGCTTCGACATCTTCCAGCCGGACGTGGTTGTTCGGCTTATACTGCGTGTCGCCGCCGTTGTAAATCTTGACGTATTCGACGACGCGACCATCCTCGACCTTGCGATACGGCGATTCGATAAAGCCGAATTCGTTGATGCGCGCAAAGCACGAGAGCGACGAAATCAGACCGATGTTCGGACCTTCAGGCGTCTCAATCGGGCAGATGCGACCGTAGTGCGTCGGGTGCACGTCGCGGACTTCAAATCCGGCGCGTTCACGGGAGAGTCCGCCCGGTCCCAATGCCGAAAGACGACGCTTGTGCGTGATTTCCGAAAGCGGGTTCGTCTGGTCCATAAACTGCGACAGCTGCGACGAGCCGAAAAACTCGCGGACGGCTGCCGTCACCGGCTTGGCGTTTACCAAATCGCGCGGCATCGTCGTGAACATATCCTGCTGAATGGACATTTTTTCCTTGATGGCGCGTTCCATTCTTTCCAGACCGATGCGGAACTGGTTTTCCAGCAGCTCGCCGACGGCGCGGACGCGGCGATTGCCCAGGTGGTCGATGTCGTCCTGAATGAAATGCTCGACGTCCTTTTTCATACGCAGCAGATAGGAAACGACTTCCGTGAAATCGGTCGCCGACAGAAGCGGGTCGTTGATGCGGTCGCGTTCCGGTCTGCCCATCTTGATGTTGAATTTCAAGCGTCCGACGCGCGATAAATCAAAGCGGCGCGCATCGAAAAACATTCCTTCCAGCAGTTTATAGGCGGTCGGAACGGTCGGCGGGTCGCCCGGGCGCATCTTGCGGTAAATTTCCAGCAGCGCATCGACCGGCTTGGTAATCGTGTCTTTTTTCAAAGTCTGCGCGATGACGTTGCCGATGGTGTCGCGTTCCGGGAAGAAAATCGTAAACGTTTCCACGCCTTCTTCAATCAACTGCTGAAGCTTGGCGGAAGTCAGCTCGGTGTTCGCTTCCAGAATCACTTCGCCCGTTTCCGTATTTACCACGTCGTCCAGCGCAAACGCGCCTTCAAAATCGGTCTGCGAAACTTCGACCTCTTCGATTCCGAGCTTGCGCATCTCGCGCAGCGCCGAAGTCGTGATTTTCTTTCCGGCGCGAACTACGGGTTCGTCCTTGCCTTTGATTTCATTTTCCGAGCGCATCCCGATCAGATTTGTGTCGCCTTCCGGTCTGATTTTGACGAACAGCCGACCTTTCTGCGGGCGCACTTCGTCGGTCGCGTAGAACAATTTCAGAATGTCCGCGTCCGAGAAGTTCGAGTTTTTGATGACCTCTTCCAGAATCGAATCCGAGAGGTTTTTCATCTCGACCTGCGGGCTGAGCCACAAGCCCAGAGCGCGCAGGAAAATCGAAGCCAGGATTTTGCGCTTGCCTAAACGCGCGTAAAGAATATTTTTCTGGTCGTATTCAAATTCTATCCACGAGCCGCGATACGGGATGACCTTCGCCACGTAAGTTCCACGGTCGCCCTTGAAAAACACGCCGGGCGAGCGGTGAAGCTGCGAAACGATGACACGCTCCGTGCCGTTGATGATAAACGTCCCGTTATCGGTCATCAGCGGAATCTCGCCGAAGAAAACGTCTTCTTCCTTGATGTCGCGAATCGTCGAGACGCCGGTTTCCGAGTCTTTGTCAAAAACCGTCAGGCGGATTTTGACCTTCAGCGGCACCGAATAGCTCATTCCGCGTTCCTGGCATTCCTGCTGGTCGTGTTTGTGTTTCAAACCGACCGGCTCGCCGCAGTTCGAGCACAATTTCGGGCGCACGGCGTTAAAAGTTCCGCACGATTGGCAGAGAACTTCCGCCGGGTTGAACGGGTCGACCTTGATTTTCGAGCCGCACTCCTTACAATTGGCGCGCAGGTGTTCGAGACCTTCCAGCAAGCCGCACTTACATTGCCAGTTGCCGATTTGGTATTCGACGAAATCCAGCGTTGCCGTGCCGCGAAAATCCGAAACCGGGAAGACCGAGGCGAAAACCGATTGCAGTCCAATCTGGTCGCGCTCTTCGGGCAGCAAATCCATCTGCAGAAAACGATTGTATGATTCACGCTGAACCTCAATGAGATTCGGGATGCGTGCCGTAGTATAAATTTTTGAAAAATCTACGCGCTTGGGTGCCTGGCTTGTGCGGCGACCTAAGCCGTTGGTATTTGTTTGGAGCGGATTGGCAATCATATTTTTTTAAATTTTGAAGAAAATTTCTGTTGCTTTGTGCGCGTTTTGCTGGTAGTATTCGTAATCGTTGCAAGTAAAAAACGAATCCTCAGCAAACAACTTTTTAACAAAGACGGCAAATGCGGTCGAGGGCAAAGTTTGCCCAGACCGCTTAAAGTTAGCAGCTTCTGCTACGAAATAAATTTTCTGAGAGTGCCGAAAAAGGACACCTATTCTCCCGTTTTATCTCGGAAAAAAACCAAATCCAAAAACTCAAAATCTATTTTGAGCTTCAAAAGAGCGAAATCGGCAAGCGACTGTTTTTTCTTAATTACAGAAGGTAAACAATCGCTTGCCTTTTATTCTAACAAGCAAACTATTTAACTTCAACCGTCGCGCCCGCATCTGCCAGTTTGACTCTGATGCTTTCGGCTTCGTCTTTGGATGCACCTTCTTTTACGGCTTTCGGCGCACCGTCGACCAAATCCTTAGCTTCTTTCAGACCCAAGCCGGTGATTTCGCGGACGACTTTGATAACATTGATTTTCGCCGCGCCAGCCGACTGCAGAATAACGTCGAACGCGTCCTTCTCTTCAGCCGCCGGAGCCGCGTCGCCGCCGCCCGCGCCAGCCGCCGGAGCCGCCGCGACCGCTGCCGCCGCCGCCGAAACGCCGAAAGTTTCTTCCAGTCTCTTAACGAGTTCACTTGCTTCCAGAAGGGTCATTCCCTTCAAATAATCTACGACTTCATCTTGCGTAAGTGCCATGATAATTTAATCTCTCCTTAATTTAGGGTTCTTTGTATTTTTGTCAATCGTTAAGGCTCAACCGTAAGTTTATTATTTTTACGATTCGCCGTTAACGGCTTCGTTTGTGTCAGCCGTCAGAACCCACGGGACAAACGCCTCCGGTTGCATCTCCTTCCGCATTCATCCGAGCCGCAAAAGCGACCTGACAATCGCTTCGCTCGTTTTTCGCTTGGCTACGGCTTGGTTAATTTTAGATTTTCGATTTTAGATTTTAGATTGGAAGCGGAAAATTAAGATTTAATCCCTCATCCAATCTAAAATCGGCAATCTAAAATCTAAAATCGAAAATTCC
>JALZHR010000458.1 GCA_030860665.1 Acidobacteriota bacterium | reverse complement strand
ATCCCGATATTGTCGTGACCTGCGACCCGGACGATAATGACGAATATATCGTTCATCAACCGCTTTTGATTGTCGAGGTGATTTCGCCGACCAGCGAGCGCGCCGACCGTTACGAGAAATTGCAGATTTACCGGCAGATTCCGAGCCTCAGCGAATACGCAATCGTCTGGCAGGAAGAAATGCTGGCGGAAGTTCATCGTCGAAACGAGCGGCAGGAATGGACGGTCGAAAGATTTTCGCGGGCGGAAGCCGAAATTAATTTCGATTCGATTGATTTCGCGCTGAAATTGTCGGAAATTTATCAGGGAATTACGTTTTAGAACGCATCGAATAAAAATAAAAAATCTTTCTATTACTTAGTTCCGTATGACGCGACAGGGTTTCAGAAAATTAATAATTCTTCAATGGCTGCTGACAATCACGTATTATATCGTGTATTTTGCGACGCTCGATTATCTGCCGCCGCAGCTGCTGAGATATCTGGCGGAGACTCAAAGCGCCGAGCCGACGACGGGAGATTGGTTTTTTTTAGCCGCGACGCTCCTGCTGCTTCCGATTTACGTCATAACTTATATCGGGCTTTTTATGTTTAAGGCTTGGGCGAAAAGACTGCTGCTGCTGATTACTGTCGCCTGTCTGATAATCGCTCCGTTTTCCGGTATCTGCATTCAAACGCAATGGGCGAGCATGGTCGCTTATCTGATTTGTCTGGTTGACGGCGGAATTATGTTTCTCATTTTCCTGTCGCCGGTCAGTCAAATGTTTGAAACGGACGGCGATTATGTTTGAGAAACTGTCGCCGCGCGACGACGAACCGAAGGCTTTCGGTAAAGTTTAAAAGCGCGCCGCGTTTTCGCCGTTATTTAAAAAAAATCATTTTCAAGCGGGCAAAAAGCGTTTTCATAATGCTTTTTGCCTTTCTTTTTAACTCAGGTTTTACAATTTTTTAGGGAAACTTTTTAAACTTTTTACGCTTTACGCTCGTTTAATAAAAGGACTTAGCAGACTGGCGGAAGATTTATGGAAAGCGGCGCAAAACTCGGACGATACGAAATTCGCAGAAAAATCGGCGCGGGCGGAATGGGCGAAGTCTTTCTGGCACAGGATTTAGAGCTTGACCGCCCGGTCGCGCTGAAGGTTCTGCCCGCCGAGTTTTGCTGCAATCTGGAACGCGTCCAGCGTTTCAAGCTGGAAGCGCGCGCCGCGTCTGCGCTGAATCACCCGAACATCATCACGATTTACGAAATCGCCGAAGCCGACGAGAGACTTTTTATCGCCACCGAATTCATCGACGGCGAAACGCTGAGGCAAAAAATCGAGAAAAGCGAATTGACGGTTTTCGACGCCGTGACGATTGCCGAGCAGGTCGCTTCGGCTCTGTCGGTCGCGCACGAGGCGCACATCAAGCACCGCGACATCAAGCCGGAAAACATAATGATTAGCCGCGACGGCTACGTGAAGATTCTCGATTTCGGCTTGGCGAAGCTGTCGGTCAATCCGCCGACCGGCGCGGAAGATAAAACGCTGCAAATGGTCACGACGCAAGCCGGAATGGTGATGGGCAGCGTCAGCTATATGTCGCCCGAGCAGGCGCGCGGCAAAGAAGTAGACGAGCGCACGGACATCTGGAGTCTCGGCGTCGTGCTTTACGAGATGGTTACGGGCAGAAATCCGTTTGCGGGCGAAACCGTCAGCGATTCGCTCGCGGCGCTGATTCACGTCGAGCCGGAGCCGCTCGACGCATACGTCGAGGACGTGCCGGAAGAATTGCAGTGGATTGTCCGCAAAACGCTGAGGAAAAAGCCCGACGAACGCTATCAAAGCATCAAGGATTTGGCGCTCGATTTAAAGGACTTGCGATACAAGTTCGAGCACGTCGACGCCGACAACCGGACGCGCAAATTCAACGCCTACAACGTCAAGACGGCGGCGCACGGGCGCATCAGCACGGGCGAAAACAAGACGCTTATTCACGACACCACTTCGGCGGAAGATTTGGCGAGCAGAAAAAAAACGCGCGCCGATAACCGCACGGAGCTTTATTCGGCGTCCGAATCGGCTGCGACTTCCGAGCGACGAAGCCGCAGCCGCAGCCGCGGCGTCGGCTGGCGTTTTCTGCCGCTCCTGATTCTCGGTCTGGCGGCGGCTCTGGCTTTCGGCGCGTGGTATTATCAGCCTTTTTCGCAGAAAGAAACGGCGGTCGGCTTTGACAACGTGCAGATTTCGCGCCTGACCGAAAGCGGCAAATCCAGCGCGCCCGCCATTTCGCCCGACGGAAAATACGTCGTCTACGTCAATAACGAAAACGGGATGCGCAGTCTCGTCGTCCGCCAGATTGCGACCGGCAGCAACGTCCAGATTGTGCCGCCGTCGAACCTGGTTTTCTACCAGCCGACTTTTTCGCCGGACGGCGATTATATTTATTATATTCACGCCGACAAAGGCGTCGGAACGCTTTACCAAATCCCGACGCTCGGCGGCACGGCGAAAAAAATCATCGTCGACGTCGATTCGAAAGTGAGCTTTTCGCCCGACGGGAAACGCCTCGCCTTCGTGCGTCACGACGTCGAGACGGGAAGCAGCGCGGTTTACCTGATTAACGCCGACGGCTCGAACCCGGAAGTTCTGATTGACACCGGCAAAAGCGGCGAGACACGCTTTTCCGAAGTCGCCTGGTCGCCGAGCGGCGACGAGGTTCTGGTCGGCGCGATTATGAAGGTGTTCGGCGACGATTCGCACGAGGGAAAAATTCTGCTCGTTTCGCTCAAAGACAAAAGCTTCCGGCAATTCGGCGAGCGAACGTGGATGAATCTGAGCTCTTTCGCGTGGCTGAAAGACAAATCGGGCTTTTATTTTCTGGCGAAGGCGAGCCTGCAAGACCAGAAGCAAATCTGGTTTTTCTCGTATCCGGCGGCGGAAGCGCGGCAAATCACCAGCGATTCGAGCGGTTATTCGACGATGAGCCTGTCGGCTGACGGCGCGACGATTGCCGCCTCGAAAGTCGATATTATTTCCAGCCTGTGGGCGTTTAACCCGCAGAACAAGGAAATGACGCAGGTCTCGGCGGAAAACAAAATGATGCAGGGCGTCGGCGGCTTGACGCATCTGCCGGACGGGCGAATTTTGTTTGCCCGCACCGAAGGCACGCGGACGAACCTCTGGACGATGGACGAAGACGGCAGAAGCGAAAAAGCCCTCCTTCAGCAGCAGGAAAGCGGCGACAACATTCATCCGGCGGTCAGCCCGGACGGAAAATTCATCGTTTTCAGCTCGAACAGCCGGGACGGCTGGCGAATCTGGAAAGCGGACATCGACGGGAAAAACGCCGTTCAGCTGACGCGCCAGGCGTCGAGCGGCGATTTTCGCCCGCAGGTTCTGCCCGACAATAAAACGATAGTTTTCGAGCGGCGTCTGGACAATATTATGAAAGCCAGATTGATGAAAATCCCGCTCGAAGGCGGCGGCGAGGAACAGCCGCTGTTTCCCGAAAGTCAGGCGAGCGACGCTTTTCCGAACCTTTCGGACGACGGCAGGCGTCTGGCTTTTACGACGCAGATTTTCGATTCGAAAAACCTGACGTTTCAGAACATTCTGAAAATCGCCGAGATAAAGGAAGCGGACGTCCTGCCGCCGAAAGAAACGAAAATCGACAATATAAGCTGGAATTATCGCTGGACGAAAGACGGCAAAAACCTGACCTATATGAGCGTGCAGGGCGTTCCGAACATCTTCGATTTCGCCGTCGACGGCGGCGCGAGCGGCAAGCCGAGGCAATTGACCAATTTCAATTCCGGCATCATCCTGAATTTCGACTGGGCAAACGACGGCAAACGCCTTTTCATCGTCCGCGGCGTCATCAACAGCGATTTGATTTTGATAAAAGACGTCACCAAATCAACCTAAAACGCGAACGCTTTTCTGCGATTAAAAATTAAAAATCGGCTCTGCGCAAAAATCAGGGAATGGAAATTATAAATTCTGCATTGTAAATTCTAAATTAATTCGGATAAGATTTTCCGGGATAATTTAGAATTTACAATGCAGAATTTATAATTTAAGTTTCCGGCTGATTTATCGCTATTTTCTTATTCCGGCGCAAAGCCTTAAAAATTAGAATTAAGAACTCGAAAAACATTTTTCTAATTTTAATCCTTAATTGGAAGGAATACCGCCGCTCGTAAATCAGCCGCTGACTTAAACCT
>JALZHR010000446.1 GCA_030860665.1 Acidobacteriota bacterium | reverse complement strand
GTCCAGCCCAAAACGAACTGCGGTCGAATGCGATTGCTCAGAGTCGAATAGTCAACCCTCAGACGCGCAAAAGTGTTTCGAGTGAATTGGTATGTCGAGCGCGAGCTGAAAATATTGTCGTCGAAGGCGACGAGTCTCGTATCATTGCGCACGAGCCTCGCTTTTTTGAAGCTCAGCTGCGTTTGAAATTCCGTTGTGGGCTGGAAAAGAAAATTTGTGTCGAGCGTGATTTGATTGCCCGCGCCCGGGTCGAAAGGCGCGTTCTGCCCGAATTGCAGAGCCGCCGGGCTAACGCGCGGAAAATCCCGCCCGTTGCCGTAGTCGTAATCGAGCTGCCCGATAGTGTAGGAAAAGAGCGCAAAGGCGGAAAACTTTTTGCTTGGCGTCGTGCTCGCGTAAGCGTAAATGTCGTGCGTATAAGATGAGCGTTCCGGGTCGGGTCCGAAGAAAGCGCCTTGTCTGGTCGCAGTGCGTTTCGCGCCGAATTCGTGCTCGAACACTCGCTCGTAGCCGAGTTGAACTCCGAAATTAACGTTCGTCTGGCGCTGCAGGGCAAGCGCGACTTCGTTTCTCGACTGCCAGCTTTGGCTTCGCCCGCTCCAATCGGAACGGATGCTGTTGTCGGTAGAGATGCGTTTGGAAATTATCCGCTTTTTCGCATCGCGGTCGGTTTCGTATTGAATAAAAGAGCCGAAGTAATTCGTATCGGTTCGCTGCGTAAAACCGACATCGGCGACGTAATCGCGGGTTCTGCCGGTCGCCAGAAAATTCATATACAAATTTCTGCTCGCCCGTTCGGCGAATGCGCGATAGCCGAAGCCGTTGCCCGTGCGGTATTGCACGCGGTCTAAATCCGCATCGTAAAAATTGCCGCGCGTGTGGGTTCCGAGAACCTGAAATTCCGTCACGACTTTCGGTGTGAGACGAAATCTGCCGTCAAATCCGCCGGTGTGATTATGCCGGTCAATAAAATTATAAGTCGTGGCAAAGATGCCTAAATTGTGCTGGCGACCGATGTCGCGCTTGACGCGCAGCACGCCGATGTCCGCGTTTTTGTCCACGAAACGCTCGATTTCGCAAACGATATTTAAATCGGGATTTGCTAAACGCCGCCGCTGGCAGAGAAGCAAGTCTTCGCGCTCGTCTTTTGAATAATTGCCCGGAGCATTGTCCGACGCGTAAAGCAAACCGAACGTGTTTCGCCCGCGCCGCCCGGTCAATTTCGCCGCGATGTCCGGGTCGACAATCGCGCGCGTGTTGACGACGTTGAGCCCCGATTGAAAAATATCGATTCTTTCCAGAAAGAACGGGCGTTTTTCGGGAAAGAAAATGGGAAAGCGTTGATTGGCTGTCGTCACCGGAGCATCGGCTTCAACCTGCGCGAAATCGGGATTGTAGGCGAAATCGAGCGTGATGGTCGGCGTCAGACCGAACTTGGCGGTCATCCCGAAATCGCCTCTAACGCCTTCATTGACATAGCGACCCGCCGGGTCGTTATTAAAAGTAAATTCGGTGCGCCTGCCGGATTGAGAAAGAGTTACGCTCGGATTCAGTTCGAGCTGGCGCGTCGTTTCGATTCCTTCGAGACCCGTAATTTTTCCGGCTTGATTAAGCCAGCCTGAAACGCTGCGGTTAGTCGGCATCCACGAGTTGTACTCGTTGTTGCTGTATTTAACTCTGCGATTGATGTGCAAGCCCCACTGTTTATTTTTGCCCGCCTCGTAGCGAAGTGATTTAAACGGAATCGCCACTTCAATCGTAAAACCGTCTTCGGTCAGAACGCCTTTCGATTCCATCACAATATCGAGGCTGTAATCCTCGCCCCGCTCTTCGGAAAAAGTCCCGTCGGCTTGAATCCCTAAAGGGCTGAAAAACAATAAATAAGCCTGGCGCTGGTCGTTAAAGGTATCCAGATGAACCAGGACGTAATCGTCGTTGAAGATGTTGTCGCGGCGGGCAAACGTGGCGCGGATTTTGTCTCTGTCCTGTTTGGCGTTAAAGGCAAGGTAGAGATTTTTCGCGTCATAACCCATCAAAACTTCGGTCGGATGAGTGGGTTTGACGTTATCGCCGGGCTGCGTTTGGAGAAAATCACCGAACACAGCCGCCTTTCGCCAGATTGCATCGTTTAGTTGCCCGTCGATGACGGGCGCAATTTCAAAATGCGGAATTTGAACCGGCGCGTCTTTCCGAACATATCGCGAAGTCCCGTCCAAATCTACGGTTGCAGCCGATTTTGATTGTTCGGAAGGCGAAGTCTGCGGGCTTGCCAAAGGAGACGAAGCCGGAGTTTGCGCCGGAGTCCACGGCGCGCATAAAAGTAAAACGAATAAAAGTGCCAATGTATTTTTCATAGAACCTCTTAAAAAGCTTTGACTTGCCAATCCTGAATTTCAGTTTCCGAAACGCCGTCATTCAAAGAAACAGGCGCGTCAGACAAATTCGTTCAGGCAATTGAAATCTCCGTTTTCCCCGATTTTGGACACACTTCGAGCGAGACGCTCCGCAGAAACGAAGCGCCTGCCGGATAATTACTGAAGTTTAGTGATTAAAGCAGCGTCATTATGTGTTTAGAATCAGGGCTTATCGGCAAACTATTTAATGATGTCGTGATTGCGTATTTTTATTAGCTGTTGCAGCGTTATATCGGGAAATCCCTTAGCTCGCACGCGGCGGATAAAATTTCGGTCAATCTCGTGAACTTTCAATTGAACGGCATCCTCCGGCGTAATCTGGGGAAAACCCTCGGCTTTTATCTCGCTGAAAAATTCGGGCGTTACATTGAAAGTGCCGAGCTCGATTAATTCATCGAACGGAAGGTTTTTGAATCCCGCCGCGCGCCATCCGGCGATAAATTCCGGGGTGACGTCGTGCGCCGCCGCGCGAAACAAATCGTGAAATTCTATGCGGTCGTAGCCGATGGATTTTAAATCCTCGTAAAATTTGACGGTCACATTGCCGATTACGGCGACGAATAAATCTTCCTCGGTCAAATCCGCGTAACCCCGGCTGCGCATCGCCGAAACGAAGCTTTGGTTCGGTGTCAGCTTCCAGAAGCCAGCGCCTTCGCCTTCGCGAAAATATCCTTCAAATCCAATCGTCCCGGCTTCGCGCTGAATTCTGAAATTGACGTTCGTTTTGGCGGCGGGCAGAATATCCGCCCGTTTCAAATCAGGCAGCTCGCCGAGCGAGTATTTAACGCCGAAATTGCTGAATCCGGTTTGTTTCGAGCGCCGCTGAAGCATAATGTGTAATTCATCCGATTTTTCCGGCTTGAACTCCGCTGTCCATTGTCCCGTTAACCCGTTTTGCGCCGGCTGGCTTTCAGTTGCTAAACCGTTTTCGTTTTCCGCGCCGGCGCTGATGAAAGCTCCTGAAGCCGTCAGCCCGGTCAGAAAAATTATCAAAAGGCACAGTTCCAGCGTGCCGATTAAAAATCGGCGTAACGTATGATTTTTTTTCATGGATGATCTCCTAAGCTATTTTATTAATCCTGTTTGTCTGCGCCGTCGAGCAATCCGTGTTGTTTGAGCTTTATGACCTGCTCGACAGTTACATTGCCCAGCCGATTCTGCGCTTCACGTATAAATTTGGGAGTAACGCCCAGAACCGAGAGATGGGCTAATTGCTCGGGCGGCAGATTTTTGAAACCAGCCGAGCTGATGCCGCCGACAAAATCGGGAGTTACTTCGGAGGCGGCAAAATCGAGCAGCTGCCTGACTGAAAGATTGTTATAGCCCGCGTCCCGAAGGCTTGCAATATAACCCGGCTCGATCCCGTGCTCGGCGAGAAGAATGGCGTCCATCGGCTTCAAATTAGGATAACCGGAATTTTTAATCGCGCGGATATACGA
>JALZHR010000434.1 GCA_030860665.1 Acidobacteriota bacterium | reverse complement strand
TTAATCGCGCGGATATACGACGGCTTTACTTCGTTAATCCCCAATCGCCAAAGCTCTTTCACCGTCAGGTGAGTGAAACCGACCGCGTTTAAACTTCTGACGTATTCGGCGGTAACGTCGCCTTCTTTGAGACTGACCAAATCACTGACCGAAAGATTGGTGTAACCGACGGAAGCCATTTCCGCTATAAAATCCTTTGAATCGTCCTGTGATGACGCGGCTTTGTTTTCCTGCTGATTTTCAGCGACTTCATCAAGGTCTTCGGTTTCAACGGCTTGCCGTTCGACTTCAGCGGAATCCTGCAGGTTATTTGCGCTTTCTTCAGAAGATTTATTGCCCTTCCGGTTTTCACGGGCGACTTCCGGCGCGGAACCGGCTATAGCGCTTTCTTTTAATTCCGAATCAGATGAAGAGGGCGAATTCAATAACTGTTCGTTAATAACCGGCTCTTCAATCGGGCTATACTTTTGATTGTTGGCGGCAACTGTAGCGATAAAGGTGCAGAGCATAATCACCATCCAAACTCCCGCACTTCGTTTTGAATCGGACGCCTCAATTCCGACCAGACGGTGAATTCTTTCGGTCAGCGAGCCTCCGTCCGCCGCCATTGCCAGTGACGGATTAGCCTTGCGCAGCCGTTCCATCTCTATCAAAGCGCGCGCATAAACAGCGGCGTCGCCGCCGACATTTACCGCTAAATCGTCGCAGGCGTTTTCCCGCTCGTTGCGGATTTGGCTCGAAACCCACCAAACTGCCGGATGATAAAAAAGAAGCGTTTCAAAGATTGTTTGAATTAAATTTATTAAATAGTCATAGCGGCGAATATGCGCCAGCTCGTGCGCCAGAATCAATTCAAACTGCTGCGGAGTAAGCCCGGTTAAAGCGCACGACGGGATGAGGATGACCGGCTTTAGCCAGCCGATGACGGTCGGAACTTTTACAAGCTGCGACTCTAAAAGAATTACCGGTTTCGTCACTCGCATTTGACGGCAGAGTTTCAGAAGATTTTCCTGCCGGAATTCCGAAACGATTTCCTTTCCGGTCAGCCTCAGCCGCTGCGTATAACTCCAGATACCGAGCAATTTTAAGGAAGAAATAAAAACGCCCGCCAGCCAAAGTAAGACCAGCACGGGCAAAAACTGTCTTTCGGCTTGAGGCAGCCAGGAGTTTTGTGAATTTTCAGCCGGATAAATATTAGCCTGAGCGAGTGGCTCAAACGTCGCCGTAAACTTTTCGTTAGTCTCTGCATTTTGAGAGACTGATTTACCGGAGACAGTATTAAAAATCCCTGAATCGCTCCAAAGAGCGGTCGACACCGGCAAAATAAGCATCAGCATTAATGTCAGACACGCAATCAGATAACGCGCGTTAGCCGAAAGCTTTCCCGACAGACTTAAACCGCCCTTTAGAAAAATCGCCAGAACCATTCCCTGCCAAAGTGAATGCAGTAAAATCCAGCCGAGCACTTGAATTGCCGGAGATGCCAGCAGCGTCTGAAGAAATCTCATTTCTTTTTCTCCTCAAATTTATCCAAAAGCCGTTCAAGCTGTTCGAGTTCCGTATCCGAGGCTTCTTTATCTGATAAAGCCTGCATCACCAGCTGTCGCAGCGAGCCGCCGAAAGCTCGATTAAGCAGGTCTTTGACCAGTTGTTTCTGCGTCTGTTCCTGCGGAACACGGGTAGTATAAATCTGCGGGCGCTCGGTTTCGTCACGCTCGACCAATCCTTTTTGCGTCATTACCTGCATCATCTTCAGGGTTGTCGAATAGCCGACTTCAGTTTCGCGCTCGCCGTTCAGGATTCGATGAACCTGGCGGACGGTGCTCGGACCGTGTTTCCAAAGAATACGTAAAATTTCCAATTCGGTTTCCGTCGGTCGCGGCAAATTTTGATTATTCATTTTATAAATTTATTCGGATGCTCGAATATCACTGAGAGCATTATTGACGAAAACTTTCGTCATGTCAACGAAAACTTTCGTCAAGTTGTTTTTTTCGAGGAGAATTCTGTTTTCTGTATGAAAAAAGGGGAAAGCGGAAGGCTCAGGACTGAATCGAAGCCGCTTTCTTATATGATAAAATGAGATAAAGTCGCTGCGAAGTTTGGAAAAATTAATTTGAATCACTTCTAATGATTATTAGAAGCCGTCACGGAAACAGAGCTTTTTGGGGCGGTTATTCCGAACAAAAGATAGGTTTATGATTACTGAAACAGCACAAGCTAAAGCTTTGGTTACCGACTGGGACGAGATTCCGGTCGAACGAACGGCGGAAGGTATTGAAAGACAAATGGTCGTCGGGCGAAACGTGATGATGTGCCGCTTTAGATTCGCGCCGTTTGTTGTAACGCCGGAACACAGTCACCCGCACGAGCAGATGACGCTCGTCGTGCGCGGCAGTGTGAAATTTATCATCGAAGGCGAAGAACGCGTCGTTTCAGCGGGCGACGTGCTGCATTTCCCGCCGAACAACCGCCACGGCGCTACAATGCTGGACGAAGAAGTCATTCTGATTGATATTTTTTCACCCATCCGGGAAGACTTTCTGAAAACGTAGAAGCAGCAGCAGCAGACGAAAATCGCAGGCGGACAATTTCTCATCAGCCTGAGTCAGCTGGAGCTTTGCTTCAGCGGGGTTTCTGTCCGGAGCAAGTCGATTTTCGGCTGTCTCGGAACGACGTTTTTGAGAGGTGCTCAGGCAGCGTAACATTTGCTGAATATACATCCCGTTTGATACGTTAAAATACATAACAGGAAAGGTATGAAATTCAGTTTAATCAGGCTTGCCGCCATATTCGCGATAATTTCCGGCTTAGCCGCAAAGATTTCAGCGCACGAAAAATGGTTTCATGAAACGCAGAATCACTCGCTGCGCTGGGATTTGCTTTTTCGCCCGCTCCCGCTCGCTTTTATCGGCGCGGTTTTGCTCGTGACGCTTATCGCGTGGCTCTACTGGCGCGGCAGAGGCAAAAAAGGATTTGTTCCGGGTCCGGAAAATCTGGGCGCGACGGACGAACGGCGCTCCGCTCTGTATGGCTTGATACCCGCGATTTTAGGAATCCACGTAGCAGTCCCGCTTTTGGTCGGCGGCGTACAGGGGCAGCTCTTTTCTCCCAATAATCAGGTGACGGGCGTCTGGATGTATGCCGTCGGATTAGCTCAGACCGGCATCGCGTTAGCGATTTTTTATGGCGCTCTGACGCGAATAGCGGCTGTCGCTCTCGGCTTTTTATGGCTGGCGGGTATTTTTCTGGTCGGTCTTGAGCCGATGCTCGACAACACGATGTATCTCGGTTTCGCCGCCTTCTTTTTTCTGGCGGGGCGCGGACCGATTTCCATAGACCGTTTGATCGTGCCCGGGCTGGAGCCTTCCGCGAATTTGATGGCAAAGGCTATGACGGCTTTGCGCATCGGCTTGGGATTGAGTCTTATATTCGTTTCGTTTACGGAAAAATTTGCCAACATACCGCTGGCTTCAGCGTTTCTTCAGCGTTATCCGCTCAACTTTACCGCTGCCGTCGGAA
>JALZHR010000429.1 GCA_030860665.1 Acidobacteriota bacterium | reverse complement strand
GCCTTTAATAACTACCGCCGTCCGCTCGTCAATCCCGATTCCCAAATCCTGCGGGTAATGCGCGACGGCGGTCAGCAGTCGCCCGTGTCGCCCGCGCTGCGAGAAATGCGTGTCGATAATCGTTCCGCTGACCAAATCCATACCGGGCGCGATGCCGATACAGCCCATTCGCGGCGCGGTGTCGTTTCTGCCCGAGGTAATCATCGAGTTCGACATCATCATCGCTCCGGCGCTCGTTCCGGCGATGATAAAACCTTCGGTGACTCTTTCGTGGATTAAATTATGAAGCGGGCTGCCGCCGAGCAGGCTGGTGACGTTGAGCTGGTCGCCGCCGGTGAAAAACAATGCGTCGGATTCGCGAATTTTTTTCAGCGAGCTTTCCTTGAAGGAATCTTCGCGCTCCGAAATATCAACTACGCTGACGTGCTTGATTCCGTGTTTTCTGAATAACGAATCGTATTTGCCCGCAGCGCTTTCCGGCTCGTTCGTGGCGACGGTCATCACCGTCATCCGCGGGTCGGATTTCTCCTTCAGAAGATTTAAAATCTCCTGCAAGACGTCTTCGGCTTCCGCAAATTCGCCGCCGCCGATGGCGATAAGCGTCGAATCGGATCTACTCATATTTTTGCTTCCCCTCGTCCGTAAAATTGTTTGTGTTTCTATCTTAACATCTTTAAAATATTCAAATAAAGACTTTATGAAAATTTTATCATCCGAGTTTATAAAAAGTTCGTTCACCAGCGAACATTGGACGACGGACGGCAGACCGGAAATTTCCTTTCTCGGTCGCTCGAACGTCGGCAAATCCTCGCTGATTAACTCGCTTCTGCAAAGAAAGGGTTTGGCGCGCACCTCGAACACGCCGGGCAGAACGCAGAGCATCAATTTTTTTCTCGTCAACGAGCAGTTTTATTTCGTCGATTTGCCCGGCTACGGCTACGCGCGCGTCTCGAAAACGATGCGCGCCGACTGGGGAACGATGGCGGAAGACTACCTGAGCCGCAGGCGCGAGCTGGTTTTGTCGGTTCAACTAATCGATTCGCGCCACGCGCCGACCGAACTTGACCGGCAGTTGAACGAATGGCTCGTTTTTCATCAAAAAAATCACATAATCGTCGCAACCAAAGCCGATAAACTCTCATCCAATAAACTCCGAAAAAGTTTGGACGAGATTCAGAAGGTTTTGCCCGCCAGCAAAATCATTCCGTATTCGTCGGAAACGGGCAAAGGCAGAGACGCCGTCTGGCGCGAAATCGAAACGGCGCTGGCTGGCAGATAAGGAAAAAACAAACCGCGGAGACGTCGCAGACGCGGAGATTTTGAAAACAGATTGTAAACACGGATTTCAGCAAATTCTTTTCTTATTTTCCGTTCTCTGCAACTGCGCCGTCACTGCGGTGAAAATCTTTCCGAATTCGGGTTGAGTAATTGAAAATGTCGCGGGCTTAGTAAATTTTTGGCAACTTTGGACGGATTAACATTTAAATTAAGGAAATCGCAGTTTTTTAGTTGATTTCTTGAGTTAAACTGAGTAATAATTAGGCATCTCAGTAAAACTCAGGGTTTTGAGAATAGCTTAAATGCTTGAATCAAGTTGCGCCCCTACTGAAAACTTTCCATAAATATCTCCAAGAGTTAAGCAAATCAATCTACTACGAGGATGATAATTTTTTGTAAAACTCGACAGTTGAGGGTGACGGCGAACTTCACATTCATTAGTTCTTTTCTAAAACAGGACAAACGGGTATAAAACATGGTAACGAAAACAACACGCAGCCGAACGGTAAGAGCTGCAAAAACGGAAGAAAACGGTCACGCGCTGAAAGATACTGCGGCAGGAGTAGTAGCAGCAGCGGCGCAGGACAATGGACAAACGACGACGATGGACGCGCAAACCGAAACCACTACGACAGCCACTACCGGCGCTGACGGAGCTGCTGCGGCTGACGGCGGCGGCGGCAGCAGGCGTGAAGAAAGAGCGGAATCTCCCAACAACGGCGGCGGGGACGGCGGCGAGATGCTGAATCTGGCGGTGCTGAAGGAAATGTCGATTTCGCAGCTGACGAACGTCGCCAAGGATTTGGGCGTCGAGGGCGCATCGGGAATGCGCAAGCAGGAATTGATTTTCAAAGTCCTCGCGGCGCAGACTGAAAAAAGCGGGTTGATTTTCTCGGAAGGCGTTTTGGAAACTCTGCCGGACGGCTTCGGTTTTCTGCGCGCGCCCGAATACAATTATCTGCCCGGTCCGGACGATATCTACGTCAGCCCGTCGCAGATTCGCAAATTCGATTTGCGCACCGGCGACACCGTTTCGGGACAGATTCGCCCGCCGAAGGAAGGCGAGCGTTATTTCGCCTTGATTAAGGTCGAAGCCATCAACTTTGAAGCGCCGGAACACTCGCGCGAGAAAATCTTTTTCGACAACCTGACGCCGCTCTACCCTGACGAACAGCTCAAGATGGAAGTCACGTCCGACCAGATTGCCGCGCGCGTCATCGACCTGGTGACGCCCATCGGCAAAGGTCAGCGCGCCCTGATTGTCGCGCCGCCGCGCACGGGTAAAACGATGCTCTTGCAAACGATGGCGAATTCAATCACGGAAAATCACCCGGAAGTGACCTTGATTGTTCTGCTGATTGACGAGCGTCCGGAAGAAGTCACCGATATGCAGCGCTCGGTCAAGGGCGAAGTCATCTCTTCGACCTTCGACGAGCCGCCGACGCGCCACGTGCAGGTCGCGGATATGGTCATCGAAAAGGCGAAACGACTGGTCGAGCACAAGCGCGACGTCGTCATCCTGCTCGACTCGATTACGCGTCTCGCCCGCGCGCACAACGCGGTCGTTCCGCCGTCGGGCAAAATCCTGTCGGGCGGTATCGACTCGAACGCGCTCCAGCGCCCGAAACGCTTTTTCGGCGCGGCGCGCAACATCGAAGAAGGCGGCAGCCTGACGATTATCGCCACGGCTTTGATTGACACGGGTTCCAGAATGGACGACGTTATCTTCGAGGAATTCAAAGGAACGGGTAACTCCGAAATCCACCTCGACAGACGCTTGTCCGACAAACGCCTGTTCCCGGCAATTGATTTACAGCGAAGCGGAACGCGCAAAGAGGAACTGCTTATAAATAAGGAAGACCTCAACCGCATCTGGGTAATGCGCCGCGTCCTGAACCCGCTCTCGCCCGTCGAGCAGATGGAAGTCGTGCTGGAACGCCTGTCGAAAACCAAAACCAACGCGGAATTTTTAGCTTCGATGCAAAGCTAATTCCGAATCGTTAATCGTAAATCATAAATTGTAAATCGTGAATAGAAATCTCAAGACGAGAGTTTCTGTTCACGATTTCTCATTTGCGGTTCGCGATTGACGATTCACGATTTGATTAAAAAGCCATCCGTTTCTTTCCGGCAGGGCGTTCGCCGAAAGGCGCTAACGCCCTTCTCATCTTCGCGCACGCTTATTTGAAGCACGCACACAATCATTTGAAGTTGGGACATCCATTTGAGGGCGTTTTCCGGGAAGATTGATTTTATTGGGACTATCGTTTGATAGATAACGACTTGCGAAGGCTGTTTAATTGTTTAGCCGGGCAGCAGTGTGGTGCGGATTACGGCGGGCAGATGTTAAGCTAAACATTAAACAGACATTTTACAAATGAACGACTCGCAGGAAATACAAAAAACTCCGACGCAGAATGAAGGCGGGTGGCTGACGCGCGAGCGGTCGCTGGCTTTGGTGTTGATTGCGGCGACGGCGCTTGCGGCTTATGTCTGCTACCGGATTGCGCTGCCTTTTATCCCGGCTCTCGTCTGGGCGACGGCGCTGGCGATTGTGGCTTACCCGCTGCACGGCTGGATACTGTCCCGAATCAATCGCCCGAATCTGGCGGCGGGCATCGTCGTCCTGATTGTCGCGGCGGTCATCATCGCGCCCGGCGTGTTTATCGGGCAGACCTTAATCACGCAAATCGGCAAAAGCGCCGAGACCTTAAAAACTCAGAGCGCGCCCGACCAGTGGCAGAGCGCGGTCGAGGGAAATCCGAAGCTCGCGCCTTTAATTAAACGAATCGAGCCGCATTTCGACCTGCGCAGCGCCGCCGAGCGCGCGGCTGACGCGGCTTCCTCGCAGGTGACGACCGTCGTCGGCGGCGTACTCTGGACGGCGGCGCAGCTGCTCATCACTTTTTTTACGCTGTTTTATTTTTTCCGCGACAAGCACCTGATTGTCAAAACCATCAAATCGTTTCTGCCGCTGTCGCAGTCGGAAACCGACCGGATGTTCTCGCGCGTGGGCAAGGTGATTTACGCGACCGTTTACGGGACGATTGCCGTTTCGCTGGTGCAGGGAACGCTCGGCGGGCTGATGTTCTGGTGGCTCGGCGTTCCCGCGCCGCTCGTGTGGGGCGTGGTGATGTTTTTGCTGTCGCTGATTCCGGTGCTCGGCGCGCCGGTCGTCTGGATTCCGGCGGCGCTCTTTCTGGGACTGACGGGCGAGCCGGGCAAGGCTCTGATTCTGGCGGGCTGGGGCGTCTTCGTCATCGGCTCGGTCGATAACCTGCTCTACCCGGTTCTGGTCGGCGATAAAATCAGGATGCACCCGCTGCTGGTTTTCTTTTCCGTCATCGGCGGGCTGGCTCTGATAGGCTCGGCGGGATTGGTCTTGGGTCCGGTCGCGGTCGCCGTCAGCGGAATGCTGGCGGAAATCTGGCGACAGCGCACCTCCGGCGGAAGCGTCGCCGAAGAAGGCGTTTCCGGGTAAAGAGATATTGCAAAACCGGGAAAGGAGTCGCCCCGGAGATTCGCGCAAAAAAATAACCGGGAAGCGGGCAAAGCCGTAAAATAAATTATCGAAATGGACGCGGACGCGAAAGTCTTGTTAAAATCAACAACGGTCGAAATACATTTTATAAGAAACTGATAGGACACGATAATTTTGCGCGTTGCGATTGTTTCCGCAGAAGCGGTTCCATATTCAAAAACGGGTGGTCTGGGCGATGTGGCGGGCGCGCTGCCGAAGGCTCTGAAGCAAGTCGGCGTGGATTCGGTCTTGATTACGCCCGCTTACCGGCAAACTAAGGGCGAATATCTCCGGCAGACGGCGATTGACGATTTGTGGGTCGAGTGGCGCGGCGGCTCATACCGCGCGCGGGCGTTTTACAGCGAGGCGAACGGGTCGCCGACTTTTTTGATTGACGCGCCCGAATATTTTCATCGCGATTCGATTTACGGCTTTAACGAGGATTACGAGCGTTTCGCGTTTTTCAATCGCGCCGCTCTCGCCCTGCTCAAGCGCATCGGCGGCGCGCCCGACGTTGTTCACCTGAACGACTGGCACACGGGCTTTGCGGCGGTCGAGATTGCGTCGAAACGTAACCGGGACGCTTACTGGCGAAACACGCGGACGGTTTTTTCGATTCATAACCTGGCTTATCAGGGCGCGTTCGGCGTTGAGGAATTGTGGAAGCTCGGCTTCGGCGGCGATTTCGAGCGCAACGCGTTTTTGTCGAACGGCGCGGCTTCGTCTCTGAAAGCCGGTTTGAGCGTCTCGGATATGCTCTCGACCGTTTCGCCGCGATACGCGCGCGAGATTCAGACCGCCGAGAACGGCTCCGGTCTGGACTGGCTTTTGCGGCAGCGCGCGAACCGTCTCGTCGGCATCACGAACGGCGTCGATTACGACGTCTGGAACCCGGAAACCGACCCGGAACTGCCCGCGCATTACAACGCGCGCGATTTGAGCGGCAAGCGCGAATGCAAGCGCGCGCTGCTGGAAAGATTCAGCCTGCCCGTCGATTTGGACAGACCGATTTTCGCGAACATCTCGCGGCTGACGGCGCAGAAAGGCTTTGAATTGATTCAGCAGACGGCGGGCGAGATTATCGCGGCGGGCGGTTATTTCGTCGCGCTCGGCTCGGGCGAGAAAAAATACGAGGATTTTCTGCAATTTCTGCGCGACCGCGCGCCGCGACAAGTGGGTGTCTATAAAGGCTACAACGAATCGCTGGCGCACCTGATTGAAGCGGGCGCGGACATTTTTCTGATGCCTTCGCGCTTCGAGCCGTGCGGGTTGAACCAGATGTATTCGCTGCGTTACGGGACTGTGCCGATTGTCCGCGCCGTCGGCGGTCTGGACGACACGGTGCGGAGCTTCGATTTGGCGACCGGCGCGGGCAACGGATTTAAGTTCGACGAATTTCGCGCCGACCGCTTTTTGGAAAAGATTTACGAAGCGATGTTCGCCTACGCCGACGGCGACGCGTGGCGCAAGCTCCAATGGAACGGGATGAACGAGGACAATTCGTGGGAAAACGCCGCGCGCAAATACGTTCAGCTTTATCAAATGACGAAAGCGTGAACACGGGAATTGATAACTGATAAATGATAGTGGAGGAAAAAACTATCAGCTATCAGCTATCAGTTACCAGTTATCAGTTATCAGTTATCAGTTATAAAAGATGCTTAGCCACCGGATAGATGAAAATCTGGAACTGGTTTTGCCGCTGCCGCATCAGGCGGAGGCGTTGACGGCTGTAGTGCGCGCGAATCTCGACCGTCTAAGCCCGTGGATGCCGTGGGCGACCGAGGATTATTCGGTCGAATCGTCGCGCGAATTTATCGAACGCAATCTGAAAACGCTGGCGGAAGAAGGCAGCTTCACGATGTGCGTCGTGCAGGACGGGAAAATCGTCGGCACTATGGGTTTTCATAAACTCGATTTGAACAACAAATCCGCGCATATCGGCTACTGGCTGGCGCGTGAAGCCGAGGGCAAAGGCTTGATGACTCGCTGCTGCCGCGGTTTGATTGAATATCTTTTCGACGAGCGGAATCTGAACCGTATCCAGATTAACTGCAACGTCGAAAACGTGCGAAGCCGCGCGATTCCCGAACGTCTGGGCTTCCAGCTCGAAGGAATTCACCGCCAAGTCGAGTTTTTAGGCAATCGTTTCGGCGATTGGGCGGTTTACGCGATGCTGAAAGAAGATTGGAAAAATAAGTGAGCGGCAAGCAGCGAGCGGTAAGCGGAAAAGACTGTCTGCTGCTCACTGCTCACTGCTCACTGCTTACTAACATTTATGATAATTGTAATCATCGGCGCGCAATGGGGCGACGAGGGAAAGGGAAAAGTGGTCGATTTGCTGGCTGACCGCTTCGACATCGTGGCGCGTTATCAGGGCGGGCACAATGCCGGGCATTCGGTTTACGTCGGCGAAAAGGCGTTTGTTTTGCGGCTGCTGCCTTCGGGAATTATTCACGAAGACTCGACCTGCGTGCTCGGCAATGGGATGGTCATCGACCCGAAAGCGTTTTTCGAGGAAGTCGACCAGATGGCGCAGCAGGGAATTTCGATTTCGCCCGACCGCCTGAAGGTTTCGAGCCGCGCGCACCTGATAATGCCGTATCACCGCGCGCTCGACCACACGTCGGAAGAGCGTCTCGGCAACGAGAAAATCGGCACGACGCTGCGCGGCATCGGTCCGGCTTACGAAGACAAAGCCGGTCGTCGCGGCATTCGCGTGTCCGATGCGCTTTCGCCCGAAGTGCTGCGAATGCGCATCGAGCGAAATCTGGAAGAAGCCAACCGCATCATCGTGCTTTACGGTCAGCCGCCGCTTTACGCCGACCAGATTTTCGATGAAATCTCGCCGCTCGTCGAACGGCTGCGTCCATACGTCGCGGAAACTTCGCATTTTCTCGCCGAAGCCCGCAAAGCGAAGAAAAAAATCCTGCTCGAAGGCGCGCAGGCGACGCTGCTGGACGTCGACCACGGCACGTATCCGTATGTCACTTCTTCAAACCCGACGGCGGGCGGCGCGTCGGTCGGCGCAGGAATACCGCCGCATCACATCACGGGCGTTCTCGGAATCGTCCGCACCTACGCGACGCGCGTCGGCGAAGGTCCGTTTCCGACCGAGATGCTGGACGAGGAAGAAGACATCGCCAACCTGATTCGCCAGCGCGGCAACGAATACGGCTCGGTGACGCGCCGCCCGCGCCGCTGCGGCTGGTTCGACGCCGTGGCGACGCGTTACGCGGCTGAGCTGAACGGCTTCGATTCGGTCGCTTTGACGAAGCTTGACGTATTGGACGCCCTGGAAGAAATCAAGGTCTGCGTCGGCTACGAAATCGGCGGCGAAAGAATCGATACGTTTCCGGCTGTCTCGCACGACCTTCGGCAAATCAAGCCGATTTACGAAACGCTTTCAGGCTGGAAAAGCGAAACGCTCGGCATTACGAAAATCGAGGATTTGCCGGAAAACGCGCGCCGGTACGTCGATTTCCTGTCGCAATCAATCGGCGTCGAAATCGGCTTAATCTCGACCGGACCCGAACGCGACCAGACGATAATTTTGCAGGATTCGGTAATGGAAAGCTGGTTTAAAAGCTAAAAAGTGAAAAGGTGATAAGGTGAAAAAGCAGGCGCGGCTTCGGCGGGCAGAGACTTTTTCACCTTTTAGTATCTTTACGCGCGAGCGTTTTTATCTTTTCATCCGAAGCGGACTTCATTTTATTCAGCATTCTTCAAATTTTAGTTTATTATAGTTTCACTGAGTTTCGCTTGTTTCTTTACATTTGGCGGCAGTCCTCGAATGTGCGGAAATATCCCTGCGAGAAAATGAGAGCTTACTTAATATGAATTACGGCTTTATCATCGATAACCGCAAGTGTATCGGTTGTCACGCCTGCACCGTCGCCTGCAAATCCGAGCACGAAGTCCCGGTCGGCGTTAACCGGACGTGGGTGAAATATATCGAAAAGGGAACTTTTCCCGATACGCGCCGCCTTTTTTCGGTGATGCGCTGCAATCACTGCGCCGACGCGCCGTGCGTCGAAATCTGCCCGGTGACGGCGCTTTTCACCCGCAAAGACGGCATCGTCGATTTCGACACGCGCCGCTGCATCGGCTGCAAAGCCTGCACGCAAGCCTGTCCCTACGACGCTCTTTATATGCACCCGGACGAGCACACCGCCGCCAAATGCAACTACTGCTCGCACCGCACCGACATCGGTTTAGAGCCGGCTTGCGTCAACGTCTGTCCCGAACACGCCATCATTTCCGGCGATATGGACAACCCGCTGAGCGAGATTTCCCAACTGCTCGCCCGCGAATCTGTGCAGGTTCGCAAACCGGAAAAAGGCACGCAGCCGAAGCTCTATTACATCGAGGGCGACGCCGCGTCTTTAAAACCGACCGAAGCCAATCCCGATACGAATTATATGTGGTCGAATCAATCGTCGGGCGTCGGGCATTACGCCAAATTCGCCGAGGAGCGAATCCGCGCCAACGCTGACAAGAGCGTTCCGCAGGCTCTCTATCAAATCGAATCCCGAACTCGCGGCAAAGGCACGAAGGAAAAAGCCCGCCGCGTTTACGACGCGCCCGGCAAAGGCGTGCTTTGGGGCTGGGAAGTCGCGGCTTACGTCTGGACGAAAGCCATCGCGGCGGGCGCGTTTCTTATTCCTTTTTTATTTTTGAAGTTATTCGCGGGCGAAGTGCCGGATTCGATTCAAATGATTGGCGCGAGTCTGGCGATTATCTTTTTGGGAATCACGGGCTTGCTGCTCATCAAAGACCTCGGCAGACCGGAAAGATTTTTATACGTTCTGCTGCGCCCGCAGTGGAAATCGTGGCTCGTGCGCGGCGCGTATTTCATCACCGGCTACGGCTTGATTCTGTCGCTCTGGTGGGTGGCGAAGCTGCTGGCGATAAACGCCGCTCTGCCTTTTCTGGAATGGACGGGCGTCGTTTTCGCGCTGCTGACGGCGGTTTACACGGCGTTCCTTTTCGCGCAGGCGAAAGGCAGAGATTTCTGGCAAAGCCCGATGCTCGGCGTCCATATGATTCTGCATTCCATAATGGCGGGCATCGCAGTTTTCGCCGTCGCCGGAATGTTTTTAACCGAAAACGCCGAATGGCTGAAAAATCTGCGCTTTCTCGCAATCGGCGCGATAATCGTCCATCTCGCAACTCTCGCCGTCGAACTCTGGACGGCGCACACGACCGACGACGCCAAAGCGACAATCGAGCTGATTACCAACGGGCGTTTCCGCGTCCCGTTCTGGGCTGGAATGGTTTTGGTCGGAAACATTCTGCCGCTCGTTCTTTTATTTTTCGGTCAGCCGGTAACCGCCGCGCTGTCGGGTATTCTGATTTTAACCGGCTTGTATATCGCCGAACACATCTGGGTGCGCGCGCCGCAGATGATTCCGCTTAGTTGATTTTATGAAACGAGTTGGATTTTTAGTCCGGTTTGCGGCAATCGTCGCCGTTCTGTTTATCGTGCCCTGCGCGGCTCAAAAATTAATTCCTTACGAGCGAGACGGTAAATGGGGATTTATAAACTCTAAAGGCGAGACTGTCATAAAACCTCAGTTTGATGAAGCCGAGCCGTTTTCGGAAGGTTTGGCGCGAGTCGAGATTAATCTGAACGTTGGATTTATAGATGTCGCCGGAAAGTTCGTTATAGAGCCGCAGTTCCGCTGCGCGTTCGATTTTTCGGAAGGATTAGCGCCTGTGGCGAGAGATTGTAAGGAGCAATGGGAATACATCGACCATCAGGGCAGAACAATCATTCCGGCAAAATTCAGCTGGGCGGGAAAATTTTCCGAAGGCAGAGCCAAAGTTCTCGTAGCGCCGGACGCAAACGCTCCGCGTATTCTTAAAAGCGGTTACATAGACAAATCGGGCGATTTAGTTATCGAAGCGAAATACGGCTGGGCAGAATCGTTTTCGGACGGTTTGGCTTTGATTGCCGATAATAAGCCGAATTCAACCGAATATTTCAATCGAAAAGCCTTTATTGACAGAAACGGCAATCAGGTTACGGAGTTTTTCCAGGACGCCGAAAGCTTCAGGGAAGGACTCGCTCCGGTTGAGATAGATTCATTGTGGGGCTTTATCGATAAAACCGGAACGGTCGTCATACCGCCCGTATATGATTTCGTTTTACGACCTTTTAAGGAAGGTTTTGCGGCTGTTAATTGTTTAAATAACAAAGCGGCTTTTATTGATAAAACCGGCAGAAAGATTACCGATTGTGTCTTTGAAGAAGCCTGGGAGTTTAATGAAGGATTAGCCGCCGTCCAAACCAGTGATAAAAAATTCGGTTTTATTAACGGAAAAGGCGCATTCGTGATAAAGCCGCAATTTGATTATGCCCGCTCGTTTCTAAACGGTCTGGCAGAGGTTCGGATTATCAAAAACGGCTGGATTTACGAAGGCTACATTAACCGTCAGGGCGCTTATGTAGTGAAACCCGAAAAGAAGAAAAAAGTAGAAGATGATTAAACACAAACCGTCGCTGATTGAGCGCATCGCCGAAAAACTGCATTTAATCGAAAATCTGCACGACGATGCAGCCGATAATGATTTTCTGCCGCCTCTGACCGAAGCGGGCGAATTAACGTCTTATCCGCCACCGGAGAAATGGGACGATTGGGTCGAGTATGAAGCGACGAGCGGGCAGCGGCGCGAGAAGAAAAATTATATGATTATCCCGACGACCTGTTTCAATTGCGAGGCGGGCTGCGGGCTGCTCGGTTATGTCGAAAAGGAAACGCTGAAAGTTCGCAAATTTGAGGGCAATCCGTATCATCCGGGCAGTCGCGGGCGAAACTGCGCGAAAGGTCCGGCGACGATTAATCAGATTACGGACGTTGACCGCATTCTTTACCCGATGCGGCGCAAGGGAAAACGCGGCGCGGGCGAATGGGAGAGAGTTTCGTGGGACGAGGTTTTGGACGACATCGCGGCGAAAATCCGTAAGGCGTTAATCGAAGACAAACGAAATGAGGTCGTCTATCACGTCGGGCGTCCGGGACACGAAGGTTTTATCGACCGGATTTTGCAGGCTTGGGGCGTTGACGGGCATAATTCTCACACGAATATCTGTTCCGCCGGGGCGCGTTTCGGCTACGCGATTTGGCAGGGCGCAGACCGTCCTTCGCCCGACCACGGCAACGCGCAGTTTATTTTATTAATTTCGGCGCATCTCGAATCGGGGCATTATTTCAACCCGCACGCGCAGCGCATTATCGAGGGAATGATGAACGGCGCGAAGCTCGCCGTGATGGACACGCGGCTGTCGAACACGGCTTCGATGGCTGATTACTGGATGCCCAGTTATCCGGGCAGCGAAGCGGCGGTTTTGCTGGCGATGGCGAATATCCTGATTCGCGAGCGGCTTTACAACGCGGATTTTCTGCGCGATTGGGTGAACTGGCGCGAATCTCTGGAGCAGTTAAATCCGAGCGCGGAAGTCAAATTCGAGAATTTTATAACGGAACTCGAAAATCTTTACGCCGAATACACGCCGGAATTTGCCGAAAAGGAAAGCGGCGTTTCGGCGCAGATGATTACGGAAGTCGCGCGGCAAATCGGGCGCGCCGGAACTCGCTTTTCGGCGCATAACTGGCGCAGCGCCGGTAGCGGCAATCTCGGCGGCTGGGCGGTCGCGCGCTGCCTGCATTTTCTCAACGTTTTGACGGGAAGCGTCGGCACGGTCGGCGGAACTTTGCCGAGCGCGTGGAACAAATTCAAGCCGAAAGGCTTCAGCTCGCCGCCTTCGCAAAAGTTCTGGAACGAACTGCATTTTCCGCTCGAATATCCGCTATCGCATTACGAGATGAGTTTTCTGCTGCCGCATTTTTTGAAGGAAGGTCGCGGGCGATTGCAGGTTTATTTCACGCGCGTGTTTAATCCGGTCTGGACTTACCCGGACGGCTTTACGTGGATTGAAGCGTTATCGGATGAAAGCAAAATCGGCTTGCACGTCGCGCTGACGCCGACCTGGAACGAAACGGCTTATTTCGCCGATTACGTTTTGCCGATGGGACACGCTTCGGAGCGCCACGATTTGACGAGCTACGAGACGCATTCGGGAATGTGGATTTCGTTTCGCCAGCCGATTCTGAGAGAAGCGGCGCGGAAAATGGGTAGAGAAGTTACATTTACATACGAAGCGAATCCCGGCGAGGTTTGGGAAGAAGACGAATTCTGGTTCGAGCTTTCGTGGCGCATCGACCCGGACGGCTCGCTCGGCATCCGCAAACATTTCGTGTCGCCGTATCGCGAGGGCGAGAAAATCACGATTGACGAATATTATCAATATATTTTTGAAAACACGAAAGGCTTGCCCGAAGCCGCCGCGAAAGAAGACTTGACGCCGCTCGACTATATGCGAAAATACGGCGCGTTCGAGGTCGAAAAAGCGGTTTACAACAAGCATCTCGAACCGCTCGCCGAATCGGATTTGGCGGGCGCGGAAATTATCGAGGAAATGAATTGTGTCCGCAAAAACGAAAAAATCGTGGGCGTCGTCATCGACGGCATCCCTCGCGTCGGATTCAACACGCCTTCGCGTAAACAGGAATTTTATTCGATGACGACCAGAGATTGGGGCTGGTCGGAATACGCCGTGCCGACTTATGTCAAAAGCCATATTCATCCCGATAATCTGGGCGAAAACGAGATTGTTTTAGTTCCGACGTTTCGTCTGCCGACGCTGATTCACACGCGTTCCGGCAACGCCAAATGGCTGGCGGAGATTTCGCATCGCAATCCGCTCTGGATGCACACTTCGGACGCGGAGCGCTGGGGAATCAAAACCGGCGACCTCGTGCGCGTCTCGACCGACATCGGCTATTTTGTCAACCGCGCGTGGGTGACCGAGGGAATGAAGCCCGGAATCGTCGCCTGCTCGCATCACATCGGGCGCTGGCGGCGCTCGCAGGACGCGAAAAACAACCGCTGGTCGACGAATCAGGTTTCGATTGACGAGGTGGAAAAAGGGAAGTGGAAAATGACGGTCGTCGAGGGCATCGGCGCTTATAAAAGCTCCGACCCCGACACTTCGCGCATTTTCTGGACGGACGGCGGCGTTCATCAGAACATAACTTTCCCGGTTCATCCCGACCCGGTTTCGGGAATGCACTGCTGGCATCAGAAAGTGACGGTCGAAAAAGCGCACGAAGGCGACAGATACGGCGACGTTTTCGTCGATACCGAAAAATCTTTCGCCATTTACAAAGAATGGCTGGCGATGACGCGTCCCGCGCCGGGACCCGACGGCTTGCGCCGCCCGCTCTGGCTCGCGCGCCCGCTCCGACCGTCCGATGATATGTTCTACGTCGGAAACGCTAAAACATAATATAGAACGATATGCCCGAAGCGTTACATCTTGAATTGGCTGTAAATCGACCCGACCTTTTGCCGCCCGCGACTAACGAGCTTTTGAAAAACTGGCGCGGGACAACGCCGGTCGAAGAAATTCTGGTCGCGCCGATTGACGCCGAATACGCCGACAGTGCAAAATTTTGCGAGCATTACGGCGTCGACCGGAAAGACGGCGCAAACTGTGTCATTGCCGTTGCGGTTCGCGGCGAAAACCGGACGTTTGCCGCTTGTCTGATTCCGGTCAATTGCCGCGCGGATTTGAATAACACGGCGCGAAAAGCTCTGGGCGCGAGACGCGTTTCATTCGCGCCGCTCGACGAAGTTCTGGCGGAAACCGGAATGGAATACGGCGGAATCACGCCGCTCGGTTTGCCGGAAAGTTACCCGGTTCTGATTGATTCGCGGATTGCCGAAACGGAGCGCCTGATTATCGGCGGCGGCTTTCGCAAAAGTAAATTATCAATTCCGGGAAAAGCCCTGACGGAATTGCCGAACGCCGTCGTGGTCGAAGGTTTAGGCAAGGAAATATAGAAAAAAATGAGAATTCTGATTTCAACCGACGGTTCGGAATTCAGCCGCGCCGCCGTAGAAAAATGCTTCCAGATAATTGTTGAGCCGGAAAAGACTTCGATAAAAATCGTCTCGGTTTTTGAAGTCGTCGAGCCGATGGACATCAGCATCTCGCCGGAATTTTCGCAGGAGCTGGAAAGCTCGGCGCGCAAAAAAGCGGAAAGCTTTGCCGAGCAAGCCGCCGCGCGAATCAGGGAACGCT
>JALZHR010000423.1 GCA_030860665.1 Acidobacteriota bacterium | reverse complement strand
CGCACCGTGCCCGCGCGACCGTTAAACAACCGGACGGAGTTTCCGCCCAGATTCTGGGTCTGGCTTTCGCCGTCGGCGAAGATGTCGTTTACGATGGGAGCAGCGCTCGCAAACGTCGGAAGCAGGAGCGCAATCATGATGAAAACAGACAGTAGTAATTTATGTTTTGGCATTTTTTTATTATTTCTTTAAGTTAAGAATTTGTATTAGTTCGAGGCTCGAAGGTTAAAATAAAATTTTTAGAGTTTCCCGTGTCGAACGCCTCTCAAACCTTGAAGCAGAGCATCAAACGGTTTTTCCGCTATATTTCCCTTTTACAATTGCTATGAAATTTAATCTTATGAAACTTAGTTGCCGAATCTTCAAAATTCGTTGCAACATTTATCGTTATAACGAACATTTTAACAAAAAATTTTATGTGCCGCTCTTTCGGACGATTTCCAGCAGGCGGCTCAAATCCGAAAGCTCTTTTTCGTTCAGGTGACCTAACTGCCGCTCGTGACATTCGCCGACCGGCTTATCGAGGTCGGCTAAAATTGCCAGCCCGGCGTCGGTAATATATGCTTTGACCACGCGCCGGTCGTGCGCCTGCCGTTCGCGCAGAATCAGTTTTCTGGATTCGAGCCGGTCAAGCAAACGCGTGATATCGGAATCTTTATTTATCATACTTTTGCCGATTTCCCGAACCGAAGCGCCCGCGCCGCCCGCGCCGCGCAAAACCCTCAGCACATTATACTGCGGCGGTGTCAGCCGCACGCTTTTCAAAGTTTCAATTACAGTAGATTTCAGCCTCTCCGCCGAAAGCAGAATGCTAACGGAAACTTCTTCCTTCTGATTATAAAACGGCTCGGTAAGCTTCATCTGTTTACTGTAAGTGACTAACGTATAAACAGAATACTCGTTATAACAACTATTGTCAAGAAGTTTTTTCTTACGACGCGATTTTTTTTGAAGCGGCGAAATCAATCGAAATGCTCCTTGATTGGAATTGACGGCTTCATTCGGCACGCCTTCGCGACGGAGAATCCGCCTGCAGCTTTAAGGCGTTGGAATTGAGCGGCGTAGCCGGCTGCTCGCTGTGCCCGATGCTGTTTCAATTCTCAATCGCAAAAACATTGGCACTCGCCGGAAAATCGACTACATTCACTTTAACCGACGACCAATAATTCCGGGCTTTAGCATTTAAGGGAAAATGCCGAAAGCGGCAGCAGAATCTTTGCAGAGCTTATTATTTGCAGATTTCCGCTGCGGATTTAGCACGTCGTTTTTTTTGTTTGGAGCCGAACTTTTGAATCAGTCGGTAAATATTCAGCATTTTCAGACCGCTTGAGCGAAATGCTGAAGAAGCGCGGGAAAAACAGCGGCACGGATAAATTACGAAAGGTAACCCGGATTGGAAAAGGGAGCGTGTGAGATGCCTGCAACGCTGGATGCAGTTCTGTCGCGGGATTTGCTCCGGTCAATTAACGGTCAAGCCCCGCGGAAGAGGATGACGGTCCGGAACCCGGCGACAGGCTTTGCAGTCGAATTCGGCTCTGGGCGACTGCAATCCGCGCCAGCTTTGCGGGAAAGCGCAGCCGCCAGCCCAACGGTCGCGGGTGTTCGAGCCGCTCGCTAATCATCACGTAAGTTGCCAAAGCCATCGCGGCAAAATGTCCTTGTGATACCAGCATCGGAAACAGCATCAACGCCCAGCACGAGCCGACGCACCAGACTCCGTGCGCAGCCCCGAAACGCAGCGCATCCGCGTCGGCGGCGAAGCCGAACGCCGCCAGTTCCCTGTGATTATGGTTGCGATTGAGGCAGCGCTGCTTTACAGGCGAACACTGCCACACGAAAGCGATTACTCCCACCGCTATCGCCGGCAGATACGATTGCGGCAAAAGCAGGTTCAGCATCAGCACCGCCGCCAGCAGAACCACGCCCGCCGCCATCCAAATCGCGACATAACCAAGCGCGAAAAGCGTAATAGCCCGGGCGCGGCGGCGTTTGAAGCTGCGCTGGCGGATATGGTGAATCGGCGTCATCAGCGTCGGCGTCATCATCGCGACCAGCATCAGAGACCAGCCCGCCAGCAGAGAAGAAATCGGGTTCATCTCGACCAGCATCCGAAATGAAGCCGGCGACGCTCCCGAATCCGTCACCGGGCAGTGAGCGATGGTCATGATGCTTCCGGGATTAACCAGAAGCATCATCCAAGTTATCGCGCTGATGAGCAGCATCAGGATGTTAATCCGTGCCCGCCCGCGGTCGTTTGTCGTCATTGTTGTCCCTGGCGATAGACGCTGACTCGCCCGACGGTAATATCCGCGCTGTCGGGTACGGATTGATTGGGGACGATTCTCACATCGAGCGAATCCGTATCGAGAGCGTCGTTAAGGAACAGATTATCGATGATGTTCGTGATGTCCAATATGAACGTAAGCCCCTCGCCGCCGTGCTCGCCGTCCTTCAGGCTGGCTCTCCGCAGCCCGAAAAGCGCAACAGTTCCGGCGTTCTGCTGGTTGACCGAGACGTTGAGCTTAAATGCGTCTATGTTTCCTCGAACGTTTTCAAGCTGAAGGTAAACCTGATCCGGCGGCTGCGCTTCGGAAGCCCTCGTCAGGCTGCCTGACATCTTCCGCTGAACGCCGGCGTCGAGCCTCACCGCCGCGCGCGCGCCCGAGCTTTTTATCTGAAGCGGTCTTTCATTGGCACCGACCAGTTCCGCATTATCTTCTGCATCCATATTTTCTCCTGTGGCTGCATTCGCCGCTGCCTCGGGCGCTACACCGAGCTTCATCAGCCTTTGGCTGAGTTTGGCTGAGGATTTGACCGGAGCAGCGACCGATAAATCGTCGTAAGTATAATCCAGCTGGCTGAGACTATCCACATCGCCCGGGGTATAAACCCACGAACTGCCGTCCGGCATCGGCATCGCAAATTCCCGCTCGCCGACGGCTGCCGGTCCCTTAAGCCAGTTCGGGTCGGTCGGGTTGCTGTTTCCGTTCTCGTTCCACGCCGCCCACATCCGGTCGATGTTGCAATGATGTAAATAGAAAATCGGGTCGAGCGCCGCGATGCCCGGGTCGCTCATCAGCCCCCAGGTCTGATTATCGGGAGCGCTGCCTCCGACATCGACGTGCACCTGGTTATGCGGATTGCTTTCGAGATTGCCCGAGACGCGCCCCGAATGAGAAAATCCCGTCCGCGGACCGCCGAATCCGGGCGGGCGGGTAGCGGGATTGCTGCCGGTGTAGACGGTATTGTTCTCGCACGCCTCTGAAACCGGAGGAATGGGAATAAAGATATTACCGTCGTTATTGGGTCCGTAACGCGCCGTCACATAAAGCGGATTCGCCGTTCCGTCCGGCAGAGTCTGCTCGGTAAAGGCGGGCGGAATCTCGAATTGATCGCCCGGTCCGAAGTAATTCCAGTAGGGCAAAGCCCAGGTCGAAGGACCGCCGAGGCTGACCACCGCCTCGCGGATTTGCGCTTCGAGCGCAAGCAGGTATCCGCGATGCCACGGCGGGAAATACCAGCTTTGGTGTTGACACTGATCCCAGTACAGGTCCTGGAGATTCTGCGCCGGAAGCGGCGTGGTCGGCACTTGCGGCGGAGCGGGAATAGCTCCCCAGTTGGGAAAACCCGGAGGGTTGGAAGCGGTTACATACTCGCCGTGAATAGCGGCAAAAAACCACCAGCTGTTCGGGTCGTTCAAGGGGCGCGACATCATTACGCCGACGCCTTTCGCGTACCATAAAAGGTCCGGATTGCTGAAAGTTCCGCCGTCATTCCACGCGTTATTTCTTGTATAGGTAGGCATCTCTTTACTCCTTTCCACAACTAATTTTTAAGAATATAAAATGAAGCGCAGAGATTATATGTGACGACAATTTTCCTGTCAAATATTTTGGTTTTATCACTGCCGTATAGACAAACTTAAACCGCCCGGACTATCCGCATAATAATTTTAGGAGGTCGCAGAATTTAATACGCTATTCGCAGAGTTTAGAATAATGTATGTAAATTGCAGAAGAGAATGTAAGCGATGATTTAGCCGACACGATTACTGATTCAGTCGGACGATTGTTTCGACGTGACGGGTTTGGGGAAATAAATCGGCGGCTGTAATCGATTCGATTCGGTAATCGGTGGTTAAGAGCCGCAAATCTCTGGCTAGAGTTGCGGGGTCGCAGGAGACGTAGGAAATCTGTCGCGGCTTGAGCTTGAGAAGGGCGTAAATCGTTTCCTTTTCCGCTCCGGCGCGCGGCGGGTCGAGCAACACGAAATCGATTTTCGGCAAATCGGACTGCCGCTGCGCCAGAAAGTCGCCGACGCTTTCAGCCGAAAACTCGATATTGGACAAGCGCGCGTGCTCGGCGTTTCTTTTGGCGAAATCGATGGCTTTTTCGTTCGCCTCGACGCCGAAGACTTTTTTAAATTTGCGCGCCAGAGGCAGGGTGAATAAACCGACGCCGCAAAATAAATCGAGCGCCGCCTCGCCTTCCGCGCCTCCGGTCGCCGCCCGTATCAAATCGTCAATCAGAAACCGGTTGCCCTGAAAAAAGCTGCGAGCGTCGAAATAATATCTTTCGCCGCTCGCCTCGGTGCGGAAGACAATCTCGTCGGTCGGCTCGATTATCTCGCTCGAATAAACCGAAACGTCCG
Organism: Acidobacteriota bacterium; assembly: GCA_030860665.1. Lineage (GTDB taxonomy): Bacteria > Acidobacteriota > Blastocatellia > Pyrinomonadales > Pyrinomonadaceae > JALZHR01. The sequence continues at coordinate 12,725 of JALZHR010000423.1, read as the reverse complement.
TCCCGTTGGTCGCCGCTTCGATTTCCGGCTTTTCCTCCTGGAAATCTTTCCAGTCGATGCTGCGGCGAATGTCGGCGAGCTTTTCTTTCAGGGCGGGCGCGGCAATCGGGCAGGTTTCGACGTCGATAACGTCGTGCGAGTGGCGGCGGAAATAGCCGAGCTTCCGGCGGCGCGCATCGACGTGCCACTGCACGCGGACGCGATAATTCAAATCGTCCGGGCTGGCGATAATCGGGATTTCGCCTTGGTAATCGATTTTGCCGATTCGCTCTAAACAGTCGCGGACGATTCCGACCTTTGCCGAAAGCTGCGCGGCGTAATTCATCTGCTGGAAATCGCAGCCGCCGCAGCGCCCGAAATAAGGGCACGGCGGCGTTTGCCGCTCAGGCGAAGGCTCGAGAATCTCGACAATCTCGGCAAAGGCGACTTTTCCCTTTTTCTCGCGCAGGCGGACGCGCAGCTTATCGCCCGCCGCCGCCAGCGCGACGAAAACCGTCAAGCCGTCGGCAAAGCCCAAGCCGTATCCGCCGGAGACGATTTTCTCGATTGCGACGTCGAGCAGCCGCAGCGGCGGCGGCTGGCTTTTATTTTCTTTTTGAGGTTTCCGGCGCAAGTTTATTCTTTCCACGAAAAATCGGAGTTTCGGATAATGTCCTTCATCATCTCCAAATCTTCATCCGTGACGAAAGACAAAGTAAAAAACAACGCGTAGCCTTTGCGCGCCGTGGCGTAGCCTCTCTGCCTGAAACCGTTTCTCTGCATATCCAGATAATAAAACGTTTCGTTTCCGAGTTTTTCCGAGTTAATCTTTTCCGAGTATTTGAAATCGGGCGGCAGGTCGAGTTTTTTAAGCGACTGAAGATTCATCCGCAGATAATCGTCGCCGTTTCTGAAATGAGTCAGACCGGGACCTTTTTCCACCGCGAAAACCATAATCGCGTTGTTTTCCATTCCGAAAATGTCCTTGGAAGTGGTAAAAAGCAGCGTCACACGCTGTGCTGAGGCTTCCAGGGCTTTATCGACCTCTTCGGTCTTTCCCTTTATCACCTCGGAGCCGCGCTGTTTTATCGCTTTGTTGACTTCGCTTTCGTGAATCACCCATTTTTCGGGAACGGTTATCTTCACGCCGAAAAACTTATTTTTATAAATATTGGCGTCAAAACCGCCGAGAAAATCCGTCTGAGTCGAAGAAGGCGCAGCGGACGTGCGCCCGATGCCGCCTCTGACTTCTCTCGGAACGGGCTTTTTGTTCTGGGCGGAAATGCCGCCGGTCAGCGAAAAAAGCGTTGCGACGGCGAAAATTAAGAGCAGATTTTTTTTCATATTTTTCGTTCTTTCTTTATAAATAAAACAAACTCAGACGCGGGATTTCCGCCGCCTCACGCAGGTGTTTGAGCAGCATCAAATCGAAAGTGCGGTCGAAGACCTCTTTTTCCATTTTGCCGCGATACTGCGCCATCCGTTTTTCGGTTTCGGCTTTGAGCGGGGCGAGAGTTTTTTCGTCTGCCGTTTGAAGCAAAGCGGCGTCAATCAGTTGTTCCAAATCGTTCAGCGATTGTTCGAGGCTTTCGGCGTCCGCGAAATTCTTCTCCAGCTCGGCGAGACGACCCGCAGCCCGCAGCAGGACTTCGCGCAGTTCGCCTTCGGCTTTCGCCTGCGCCGACGCTAAACCGAGCGCGGCGTTTTCCAGATGCGCCCTGAGATTTTCGTCCGAAAAAAGCGAAGTTTCCCTTCCGGTTTGTCCACTCGCGCCGTCGCCGTTGCCGTCGCCGTTCGCCTGACTTTTCCCGATTTGGCGTTCGAGCCATTCCTCGTATTGCGCCTCGATTTCCTCACGGCAATACATCAGCGATTTCACGCTTCGGCGGCGCTTCGGCTGGCTGTCGACGCCGTCGAAAACTTTTTCGATGCCGCGCAGAATTACGTGCAGCGGCACGCCGCGCTCCTGCCACGATTCAATCAAAGCCCAGTCAATCGGGCTTAAAAACAGGTATTTCCCGCGACGGCGGTTAAAGGTTTCTTCGATTTCGGAGAAATAATTGAAGTAATTCAAGAGAGTGATAAAAAGCTGTAAACGGTAAACGGTAAGTCGGATTCTTTCACTTACCGTTTACCGTTTACCGCTATTCTAATCTGATTTTCATGCTGCGCAGCGTGCGCAAATCCTCGTCGGTCAATTTCAGCGAGATGTCGCGGTCGGCGTCGGCGGCGTAGTCGTCGGCGTCGAGGTCGGCATCGACATTGCGGTCGATTTCCAGCAATCCGATTTCCAGCTTGAGCGATAGATTCGGCTCGTAACCCAGCTCGCGCAGCCGCTCGATGGCTTGCATCACGCGCTCGGATTTTTCGATTGCCGAGTTTATCGCGTCGCCCAGCTCGCGCACCGTCTGTTTTGCATTTTCGTCAAGTTCCATTGCCGTTCGTCTTTGGTAAGAAAATGCTACTTGAGTCTTATGCAAAACGCAAAATGCAAAGTGAAAAACCGTCGAAGCCGGAAGACGAAAGCGGGCGCGAAAATCGTCAGGTAACCGTAAAGGCGGCTGCGGCGGCGTTTTATCGTTTAAACCAGAATAAAAAAAGCAATAATATATTTGGCTCACTCATATTAACTGTAAAGCCGCGCGTCAAATGCTTTCATACGACCGGCAAGTTACCTTTTCGCTTTCCTGTTCAGATGTTCGGACAGCAGCGCATCAAAGACTCGTTTTACTCTTTGATAGCGGCTGTCGTTCGGTCGCCACGGAATTAACACGTCCGGCGTAATGCCCGCCACTTCGTTAGAGCCGTCCGCCCGAAGCCTTACGCAGTCGGGTATTTTTACTCTGGCGCGGCTGTTTTTGAGAAAAGTCTGTATTCCTCCGCTGGTATAACCGCAGCCAGCGCCGCCGGTCGGCTCGCCGATAATCGTCGCCGCATTGTTGTCCCGCAGCATAGCCGCGAAATATTCCGCCGACGACCACGTCCCGTAATCCGCCAGTATCATCAATTGTCCCGAATACACGCCCTCACGATACGAGTAACGGCTCGGATAGAAAAGGAAACGGCTCGACGGTTTATCCGGCAGCGAACCCGGCTTGGCATAAGGAAGAACGCTCTGCGGATATAACGGCGGAGCGTCCGCAACAAGCGAGCAATCCGGTTTGCGATTCTGCCAGACGCCGCCGCGGTCGCATATCTTTTGAGACTCCGATATCGCCTTTCGCAGAACGTTTTCTCCCTGCAGTAAAAGCTCTCGATTCGGCGACGCTGATTGGCGGGCGTCGGCTTCGATTATTTCCAAGCGCTTCTTCAATTGATTCGTCCAATGCTCGTGCCGGATAAACTGCTGGCGAGGCGAACGAAGCGGCTTAGCCGAAAGCGTCCGGGCGGCTGCCTCCGTCCAGTTAGTCCCGCCGCCGTTGCCGGTGATGTCCACCAGCAAGCCGCTTATTTTATTGCGTTTGAGAATTTCAATCTGCCGGGCGAGCGCCGCAGTCAGCAGATTCGCCGCTCTTCGCTCTACTCGTTCATCACACTCCTCGTCGCACGGAGAATCTTTCGACAGCTTCATTTCGGTCGCCGCCTGCTCGCATAAATCAGGAAACGCGTATTCGCTGAAGATAGCGATTCTGATTACGCCGACATCCCTGCCAGCTGCAACACGCAGAACCCCGATGGAGAAATATTTCGAGTCTTCCGTGTTGATTTCCCGGAAATCGTTCAGCCTCGTGAAAGCAATTCTGGACGCCTGGCTCTGGCTTTGGTAGCCGAGTCGCCGGCATAAAGGCGGTTGGCTTGTCGGCTGCGCATTATCGGCGGGCGAAGAATTATTAACCTTATTTTGCGCCCATTGAACGCTCAGATGCCCGTCCCCGAAAGCGTCCAGAAACGACTCGATTATTTTTTTCGCCTCGGCTTCGTTACGCGCCTGAAGAAGGCGAGACTCGGTTTGCTCCGACAACTGCTTGAGGTCAAGTCCGCGAACGTCAATCGCCCACTCAAGATTGGCGTAGTGAGCGGACATTTCCCGCTTCAGTTGAGTGAAGTCTTCCAGCCAGGTATCCGTTTTAAATTCCTGACCGCGAGCAGCATTGCAAGCCGCTAATAACGCCAGCAGCGCGAAAACAGTTGTAAATATTGAATTCCGATTCATAATTTCAATCAGTATGCGCGGCTAAGAGCAGATGAATCAAACATATTTACGCCTCTGAATTACCGTAATTTCTTCGGCGGGATTTTCCATTTGTTTATCAGCAGACATTTTATCGCTGTAATTATAACCAAGTTGCAATTTTGAGCAAACTTTCTTTTTCTCCGGACAGGCTGTAAAAATCCGCCCGCTTCAGGGAAAATAATACTAATCCGCCGCCAATTAAATTAACCCTTCCGCCCGAATGTTTTCGGCTTTCAAATATGCTAATCTATTGGCGTTATGACAGCAGAGAGACGCGAGAGATTCGAGGTTGAATAAAATTTGATTTTTGAATGGAACATCGTCAAATCGGAAGAAAATTTGAGAAAGCACGGCGTTAGTTTTGCGGAAGCTGAGCTGGCTTTTGAAGATTTTTATGCGATTGAGGAATTTGACGATGAACATTCAACCGCCGGAGAAACAAGATATAAAATGCTGGCGATGGCGGGCGCGAGAATTTTAGTCGTGGTTTATGCTATGCGCGGCGAAAACTTTCGCATAATCTCGGCGCGAGAGGCGGAAAAATATGAACGAGAACTCTATGAAAGACAAAGAAGCGAAGACGCCTGATAAAGAATGGCATCTGGACGTGAGCGACGAGCAGTATGAAGAAATGAAAGCCAAAGGTCTGGATGAGGAGTCTTTGTTTAAACCCGGCAGACATACGTTTCGCCGCCGCGATGCGGGCAGGATTATAAAGCGCGACAACAAAACGATTATTCTGCACCTGGACGACGAAACTTTCGATTATTACCAGCGTCGCGCCGAGGAAAAGAAATCGGCGTCAATTGAAGAACACATTGAAATCGAGCTTCGCAGTATCGCCGGGAAAGAAGCGGCTTAGTTAAATCTTAAATATATGACAGCAGAGAGACGCGAGAGATTTTTGACTTCTTCGGGGATAGAATTGCCGAATGATTTTAATCCGGCGAATTCGGATTTCGATTACGAGACGGATTTGGGCGAGCCGGGACGGTTTCCGTTTACGCGCGGCGTGCGGGCGAATATGTATCGCGGGCGGTTCTGGACGATGCGGCAGTATGCCGGGTTTGCGACCGCCGCGGAATCGAACGCGCGTTATAAATATCTTTTGTCGCAGGGGACGACCGGCTTGAGCGTGGCGTTTGATTTGCCGACGCAAATCGGACTGGATTCGGACGACGAGCTGGCGGCGGGCGAGGTCGGCAAGGTCGGCGTGGCGATAGATTCAATCGAGGATATGCTGACGCTTTTGGACGGCATTCCGCTCGACCGGGTTTCGACCTCGATGACGATAAACGCGACCGCTTCGACGCTTTTGTGTCTTTATTTAGCCGTCGCGCGCAGGCAGGGCGTCGCCTTCGACCAGGTGAACGGCACGATTCAGAACGATATTTTAAAGGAATACATCGCGCGCGGAACGTATATCTACCCGCCGCAGCCTTCTTTGAGATTAATCACCGACACTTTCGCCTTCTGCGCCGCGGAAGTGCCGAACTGGAACACGATTTCAATCAGCGGTTATCACATCCGCGAGGCAGGTTCGACCGCCGCGCAGGAAATCGCTTTTACCTTAGCGGACGGCATTGCGTATGTAGACGCGGCGATTTCGGTCGGGCTGGAAGTAGATAAATTCGCGCCGCGCCTGTCGTTCTTTTTCAACGCGCACAACAACCTGCTGGAAGAAGTCGCCAAATTCCGCGCCGCGCGCCGCCTGTGGGCGAAACTGATGCGCGACCGCTTCAAGGCGCAGAACCCGAAATCGCTGATGCTGCGCTTTCACACGCAGACGGCAGGCTCGACGCTGACCGCGCAGCAGCCGGAAGTGAACATCGTCCGGACGACGATTCAGGCGCTCGCCGCCGTTCTGGGCGGAACTCAAAGCCTGCACACCAATTCGATGGACGAGGCGTTATCACTGCCGACCGAAAACGCCGCGCGCATCGCGCTGCGCACGCAGCAGGTCATCGCCCATGAAGCGGGCGTCGCCGATACGGTCGATGCGCTCGCCGGTTCTTACGCGATTGAGGAATTGACCAATCAACTGGAACAAAAGGCGGTCGAGTATATCGAGAAAATCGACGCGATGGGCGGAATGCTGCGGGCAATCGAGCAGGGCTACGTCCAGCGCGAGATTCAGGAAGCGGCTTACGAATACCAGCGCGCCGTCGAAAAACAGGACGCCGTCGTCGTCGGCGTCAATCGCTTCCGGATTCAGGAAGACGAAACGATTCCGATTCATAAAGTCGATGACCGAATCGAGCGCGACCAGATAGCGCGCGTCCGCGCCGTCCGCCAGCGCCGCGACGCCGGAAAAGCCGAAACCTCGCTGGCGAAGCTCGAAGAAGCCGCGCGCGGAACGGAAAATCTTCTGCCGCGCATTCTCGAAGCCGTGGAAAATTACGCAACGGTCGGCGAAATCTCGCACCGCCTCAGAAAAGTCTGGGGCGAATACCGCGAAGCCGTGACTGTATAGAATTTAAAATTTATTGAAACAAATTTGATTTAGGAGTATATTTGCCCTAAACACTACAATGTTAGAAATTAAATGAATACAGTAGTTGGCAATCAAAATCAGACGATTTATCACTCGCCAGTCGTTAGCTTACGGGATAACGGAAAATTCTATTCGGAAATCGAAGAAACCGTAACTCCCGTCTCTTATAAATCTTTCCAATCACTGTCCAAGACTGAAAATCTTTCTTTCGAGGTCGGATTTTCGGATTTTGATTACACATTTTATTTTTACATTGCGGATTTTAAGTGGAGTCTAGATTCAAATGAGATTGTTCTGTTTTTAAATCTCGATAATAAATTAGTCATTAACGTTGTTCTAGAAGGCTTTTGGACAAATGGCAAAGAACCAACATTTCAACATAAAAGCTCGAGTTGGAATCTTCACCAAAAGTTGGAAACTCCTATTTCCAATTTCCTTCTTTCAACCCTATGGGTAATGCTTAACTTGTCCGAACGAGTTAGCATGAATATGCCTGACTTTAATTATTATTTTACCTCTTCATTTAATCTTCCTCTGAATAACATAAGTGAGATTTTGCAGGAACGACAAATTGCTTACAGATTAATGGTTATAGAAAGCGCGTTACAAATTCCGCTTCCATTTCCAAACGGCGAAATTGAAGGCAAAGATGTAGAAGCAATCTCCTTTTGTTATCACGCGATTGTTGATCGTGAATTTGATTGGTTTGCAAAGCCTCAATTCATTCCGTGGAAAGCTAATGAGGAATCTCTCTCATGGCTTCCTGAAACTGCCGAACCTACGACAGTAACCTTTATGCCCGACATTGTTGTTAAACATATTTTCGGCATTGAGATACCGCTAGGAATTATGACCTGTCGAATCGATAAAATGGTTATAGATAACTACGAAGAAGTAAAAGAAAATTTATCGAAACTTGATGGAAGTGTAGTTGAAGCAAAGGTGCGCTCTATTAATGGCATAAGTAAAATGATCGCCCTCAGAGTCCCTCAATTATCACAATCCGCTTGGAGCAAAAAACTTCAAAAACTTATTGATTTAGACTCTAAACTTGATTCAATTGTATTAGATAAATACTTTGCACTCGCCACTTCAGCATTCGAGGGACTAACAGAAGAACAAAAAGAAGCTATTCTAGAACGACCTGATTTAGATGAAGAGTCTTTTGATTTTTAGTTAAATATGTCTATTATTGATGCTCCGCCTGAGACTCCACTTGTCATTGATACCAATATTTTCACGCATCTAAGAAACGGAAGTGAATATGTCAGAAATGAAATTGCCAAATATTTTTCTAATACAAAATCATTTCCGGCTATATCGTCAATGACCGTTTTCGAGGCTAATTACGGCATAGACAATCAGCTCGCCCAACAAAAAATTGACTTAGAAAGAGCTGCTGAGTTTCGCCAAAATATAAATAATACTCTTAGCAGAATTTCCAAAATTTTGCCTTTCGACCAAAGAGCATCAGAGTTTGCTTCTTACATTTACGCTCATTTATTAGTGAACGAATCCAAATGGTTACAGAAAAGAAAGTCAAAGATAAAGAAAGGAAACAGAGAAGCTAAAATTTGGCAAGATGTTTTTATAATTTCTACTGCTCTTTCACACAGTTATGGTCTGGCGTCACCGGATACTGATATTGAAGTAATTGGAAAATATTTACCACCAAATGTCGATTTAAGACTTGCTTTATGGAAACAATGATTTCTATAAAATTTATCAGAAAAGTTTAGCAATACCGCGAAGGCGTTACTATTTGATAAGAAATGAACGAAGCCGAAGATGAAATCAGGAAGCTCGAAAGCGATTTAATCGCCGCCGTGCTGCGCCGCGATTCCGGTTTTCTGAACGATATTCTGGCGGACGATTTATCGGTCGTCACGCCGTTCGGCGATTTGGTCGAAAAGGCGATGATGACGAAGTTTGACGATAATCTGGTCAACGAATCAATCGTCACCGACGAGATAGAAGTGAGATTCTACGGCGAAGATACGGGAATCGTGACCGGGCGCGCGACGATAAAAAGCCGTTACGCGGAACAGGATTTGAGCGGGCGTTACCGCTTTACGAGAGTTTATTTTAAACGCGAGGGAAACTGGAAAATCGTGGCGTATCAAGCCACGCGCATCGCGCACCAGGAAGAATAGAAAAATTTATGGCTGAAGAAAGAAACGTCGAAGAACTGGACGGCAGAAACGCATCGACCGAGCTGCGCTCAATCCGCGACATTGTCAGGGATTTATCGAAGCCCGTCGCCAAACGACACTTGCGGACGCGCAAGCAGGGCGGCAAGGAACTGTCCTACATCGCCTGGCACGACGCCGTGAAATATCTCGACCACTACGCGCCCGGCTGGTGCTACGAAGTGCGCCGCATCGATTCCATCGGCGGAAAGCTGATTTTAACCATTCGCCTTTCCATTCCCTGCCTCGAAGGCGTCGTTTACCGCGAAGCGACCGGGCAGGAAGACGAATCTACGGATTCCTACGGCGATTCAAGCTCTAACGCCGAGTCGATGGCTCTGCGCCGCGCCGCGGCAAAATTCGGTCTGGGTTTGTCGCTCTACGACCAGTAATCGCAGAAAAGATTAGCCACGAAACTACACGAAAGGGCGCGAAAAAGAAATAAATAACTTTCGTGTTCTTTTGTGTTCTTTCGTGGCTGATTTTGCTAAACGCTTGCAGCCGGTTCGGGATTATTTCCTCTTTTCGCGCGCCAGTTGCGGAAGCGTCGCCATGCCAGCGAAATTCCCGTCCAGACCAGAAACGCGCCGCCGAGCGTCGCCAGCCCGGCGATGATTTGCCCGACGATGCCGAACGCTTCGCCCGTGTGCGCGAAACGCATCCACGAGCGCAGGCGGCGTCCCGCGCTGCCGCCCGAATACGGCTCCCATTTGGTCAGCTCGCCGCTCTGCGCGCTGAACGTCGCGGTCGAGCTGGCGAAAGGATTTAATTCTTTGCCTTCGCGAATCGTGAAAACGACGGGCGCTTCCGCGGCGGTCGGCACGCGCAGTGTGATAAATTCCCAGTCTTCGGTCTGCTGCGCGGCGCGCGCCCAGAGGTCATTGAGATTTTCGGGAATGACGATGTTCGTCTCCCTGCCCGCCTGATTCTGCTGCTGCGGCGGCGGCGGCGATTGCTGCTGCGGCACTTCGCTGCCCGTTAGGGTGTAAACCAGATTGCTCGCCCATTGATACGAAATCACCATTCCGGTCACGGTCAGAACTACCAGCACCAGCGACGACCAGAAGCCGATGGTGTTGTGCCAGTTGAAATTGCGCGCCTTCCCGCGAAGCCCGCGCCGGAAAAACATCACCGCCTTGAAATTCCGCCACGCCAGCCGACGCGGAAACCAGATGTAAATTCCCGTAATCGCCAGCACGAGAAAAGCCGCGTTGCTGAAACCCGTTATCGCCTTGCCGGCGGCGCGGTTCTCGCCGCTCGCGCCGAGCCAGCGATGCCAGTCCGTGACCACGCGAAAGAAATTATTGACGCCTTTGGCGTCGCCGCCGAGCAGCTCGCCCGAATACGGGTTCATATACAGAGTGCCTTCGCGCCCCAGCGCGAAAGCGGCGGAAGCATTCGGGTCGGCTTTCAGCGTCAGCCCGGTCGGTTTCGCTTCGGGTCGGGCTTCGCGCAATCTGGCGAATAATTCGGTCGGCGTCAGCTTCTGCGGCGCGTTCGCGTCCGGCGTTTTGACGTAACGGACGTCGCTTTCGGCGTAATCCTTGATTTGCGCTTCAAAGGTCAAAACGACGCCCGTCACGCACATTATAAAAATAATTACGCCGGTCGTGACGCCCGCCGTTAAATGAATCCAGAACAAGACCTTGCGAAATAAATTCATATATAAATCCCCAGCCCGAATCAAGCTCGAATCACGCCGCCGACTTTTCCGCACGAGCGGGTAAAAGTTCTGCCCGGGCAGGTAGAAATTCTGCACGAGCAAGTTACACTTGCGCACGGGCAGGTAACTTTTCCGCACGAGCCTCTAACTTTTATACACCGCCGGGTTACTTTTCCGCACGGCTCGGCAGTTTTTCCGCGCGAGCGAGTTACAGTTCCGCGCGGGCGGCTCACCTTTCCGCATTGCCGTTCCACGTTTCCGTTCGCCGCTTAAAAATTAAAAGTCGTGCGGAAAGTCATCGCGCGCGGGGCAGCTATTTCGATGCTCGAACCGACCGAGCCGTTGACGTAAATCAACTCGTCGAACATATTTTCGACATTCAAAGCGAAATTGACGTATTTGTTCAGGCGATAGAAAAGCGCCGAATCGACGCGCGTAAACGACGGCAAAACGAGCGGGTCGGGCGCGGCGAAAGTCTGCGCGCCGTTGCTGCCGATGCGCTTGCCCTGCCAGAACAAGCCGAGTCCCGCGCCGAAGCCTTTCAGAAAGCCTTCCGAGCGGTCGTAGCGCGAATAAATGTTGTAAGCCCAGCGCGGCGATTTCTCGGCGCGCGAATTCGGAATCGGCGACGAGGAAACGGCGGCGGTTGCCGGAAATCCCTTATAAACCGCGTCCAGATAGCTCAAGCCAGCCGAAATCCGCAAATCCTGACGCACCTGAAAATCGCCCGTCATTTCCGCGCCGCGCGCGCGACGCGTTCCGGCGGGCGTGTAATAACGATTGCCGCGCGGGTTCAGAACGTTGACGTCCGACTGGACGAGTGCGTTGTCAATCTGATTTTGAAAGACGGCGACCGTCATCGAAACGCGGCGGTTGAACAAATCGTATTTCGCGCCGATTTCGTAGTTTTTGCCCGTTGTCGGCGCAAAAGTCCCGCGATTTCCCTGCGCGTCTTCGAGGTCGGGGTCGACCGGGTTAAAGCTCGTCGAATAACTGGCGTAAAGAGTGAATTCCTGTGTCGCGTTGAAAACAACCGAGGCGTTCGGCATCAAATCGCCTTTGCGGACGGCGCCCGTCGCCGGTTTGTTCTGCCCGTAATTCAAGCCGAGCGTGAAATTCCAGCGCCCGTTATCCAGCGACGTGCGATTTTGCAGAAAGCCGTTCCAGACGATATCTCTGCCCCACGCGCCGAAGGCGATGGGCGGAAAAGTGTCGCGCAGCGGCGACAAAGTCTGCCCGGTATAAATGTTTATCGGCGATTGAGCAGCCGGAATCGCGCCCTGCGCCGCCGTCGCGCGCGAGTTCAGAATTCTCTGATAAAAGCCGATTTGCGTCGTGTTTTTCCACCAGCCCGTGTTCAGCCATTCGTAGCTCGCGTCGGCGTTGAAATTGTTGTAGCGGCGCTCGGTCAGGCTTTTCGCCTGCACGCGCGAGACGGTTTTCTGGTTGACAAGCTGGTTGATTTGCGCGGCGGTCGAGACCTGAGGCGTAAAGGAATTGATGTCCGTGTCGAAGGAAACGAAGCGATAAGCCGCATTGACGCGGATTTTTTCCGTCACCACGCCGCGAAAATCCAGCCCAGCCCAGCCTGTTTTTTCGATACGTCTGCCGCCGAACAGATTCACGTCGAGCAGCGATAAATCATTTTCGTTAATCGGCGAATTGATGCCGTCGTTCGTTCTCAAAGATGTGGTCGGCGAAACGACGATGCCGCCGCCATACGGGCGATTGTAGCGTGTATACTGCACGCTCGGCGTCAAAACGTAGCGCCCTTCTTCGTCCAGTTTGAAGGAAAGCGAGCCGTTCGCGTAGCGGTTGCGGTCGAGCGTGTCAGCGGTAAAATAATTCATATTTTCCAGCGTGAAAAGCGCGCGATACAAAATGCGCTCGTTTTTGGTAATCGCTCCGGTCGTGTCGAGGTCGATGCCGAAGGACGGGCGCTCGGCGAGCGAAACGCCGTTGCCGCTGTAGCCGCCGCCGCGCAAATCGACGCGCGTAAAACGCTGCGCCCGCGGTTTTTTGGAAATCAGATTGATAAACCCGCCGGGCGTGGTCGTCTGACCGTAAACCAGGCTCGCCGGACCGCGCAGAACGACGGCTTCCTCGATGCCGAACATACTCGCGCCGAAGCCGCCGCTGCCGACGTTGATGCCCGCAAAACCGTCGAGCCGCGTGTCGTCGGGCGCCATCCGGTAGCCGCGCGAATAAAAATGATAACTGCCGTTG